>NZ_CP115159.1:0-300000 GCF_027594425.1 Zunongwangia sp. HGR-M22 | reverse complement strand
TTTGATCCATGATTTCATTTTCATCGATGGCCTGATCATACTTAACTATAAGTTCATTCAGCTCGTTTTCTATCGCCGCTTTTTCCTTCTGAAGAATTACCTTATTTTCCTTTTCTTCATTATAGAATCTAACTGTATAAATAGTAAGCGCCACCAAGGCAACCGCTAAAACACCAATAAGAATCTTCAATGCAGTATTATTCTTCTTTTCAGTCATCATAAAGTTTTTAATATTTTATAAATTTAGAGGTTTAAGGCTTTTCACCACAACCGCTTAACAAATGTTTCACGATTTTATAAACCTGTTCTATCCAATCACCTGCAATTGCTGTGACAGGCCATTATTAAATAATGAAAAAGTGATTTGCACCTCTTGCTTACATCAACTTCCCGTAACAAATTACCAACCTAATAACGTGAATCAGGCCGATAAAGTATTTTATGGTAGAGCTGAAATTAACGCTGCGTATTCACTACTGCTTTTTCGTAAAAAGGGCATGGTGCAAACCTTGCTTCATAACCTCAAATATAAGAGACAATTTGAAATAAGCCATTTTTTAGGACGATGGACAGGCGAAATTCTTAAAAACACGCCAAGATTTAAGCAAATTGACCTGGTGATTCCAGTACCGCTACACAAAAAACGTTTAAAAGAACGCGGTTACAATCAGGTAGAAGGTTTTGGTAAAGAAATCGCAAAAAGTCTGGGTGCAGTTTATCGCGAAGATATATTACTGAAAACAAGTTTTTCAAAAAAGCAAGCACTAAAAAATCGAATATCAAGATGGAATCTTATGGAAGAATCTTTTCAGCTTAAAGAGCCATCAGTAATTTCAGGAAAGCACATTCTTTTAGTAGATGATATTCTAACCACCGGAGCCACTTTAGAAGCTTGTATTAATTGTTTACGCTATTCAGAAAAAATAAAGATCAGTATCGCTACTATGGCAATTACCGTATGATTGTTACGTTTAAATTTAAAATAATCGTTTCTTTGCGGGACGATTTTTAATCTAATTTTTGAAGAAATTATAGCTCTTTTGAAGATGAATAGGAAGCTTATCAACTTTATTCTTTTTATAATTATAATCACATCTGTAGTGCGATGTGCTAAAAAAGGAATGCCAGAGGGTGGCCCTATAGATGAAGAACCGCCACGTTTTATAAGAGCTAATCCCGAAAATTATACCACTAATTTTAAGGCTGAAGAAATTAGAATTTTGTTCAATGAATATATAAAGCTTGAAAATCCTCAGCAACAAATCATCATTTCTCCACCAATGGATCCTAAACCAAATATTCTTCCCTTGGGGCAGGCAAGAAAAGATGTAAGAATTGAAATTGGTGACACGCTAAGAGAAAATACCACTTATGCTATTAACTTTGGGAAAAGCATTGTTGATAATAACGAAGGAAATCCTTATCCATATTTCAAATATGTTTTTAGTACCGGAGATTACATAGATTCTCTTGAGGTTTCAGGGTTTATTGAAGATGCTTATTTAAAAGAAACGCCTGAATTTGTTTCCATTTTTCTTTACGAAATGGATAGCACGTATACAGATTCTGTAGTTTATAAAGATATTCCCAGATATGTAAGTTATACCAGAGATAGCAGCGTAAACTTTGATTTAGAAAACCTAAAAGCCGGAAAATATCAAATGGTCGCTATTCTTGATGATAACGATAACTACAAATTTAACCCGGGAAAAGACAAAATTGGATTTTTAGAACACCCAATCACAATACCTACCGATAGCGTTTATACGCTTTCTATTTTTCAGGAAGAATTAGCTTTCGAGGTTAAACGACCTAAACTTTTTAAAGGAAGGCAATTACTAATTGGCTATCAAGGCATGCCGAATTTGGATGATTTGGAGCTTAATTTTCTTTACCCTCCAATAGATCCACCGGTGTCCAGAATTACACGCGATGCCAAAACCGATACGCTTTACTACTGGCTTAGAGATCCTATAGAAACCGATAGTGTTTCTTTAGAAGTTGTAACGCCACGCCAGCGCGACACTGTTTATATAAGAATGGCGCAATTGGAAAGAGATTCTTTAAATGTAAGTCCAGAGCCTTCTGGAAACATAGAATACAAGCAACCATTTTTACTGAAAGCAAATACGCCTTTAGTTGAAAAAAACGATGCGCTAATTACGATTCTCAATAAAGATTCTATTGAAGTTCCTTTTACTTCTGAAATTCGATATTTAGAAAACCAATTAGAAATTAATTTTGAAAAGGAACCGGAAGACACGTATTATTTCAAAGCTTTACCGGGAACTTTAATCGATCTATTTGGAGATCAAAACGATACTATAAATCAGAAGTTAACCACCAAACCTTTATCAGACTACGGAAGCCTAATCATGTCGCTTCGCAATGTAAGAAGCTATCCTATTATTATAGAGCTTACTACTCTAAAAGGAGAATTGGTAAAAAAGCAAACCTTAACTGAAGGCACAAATTTTACTTTTGAACATCTAAATGCCGGAGATTATTTTCTAAGAATTATCTACGATAAAAATGAAAATGGATATTGGGATACCGGTAGCTGGTTAGAAAGACGAAAGCCTGAAAAAATTAGTTACTATCCTGATACACTTTCGGTTCGTGCAAGTTGGGACAAAGTTATTCCTCCGTTCTATTTAGATTAACTTAAATTGATCACGGTCATTTAAAAACTTAAACTGTTTTCTGGTATCTTGAAGATAAGATTTATCTAAACAGATTTCTTTCGAGAATTCAGTTTCGGCATTTTCTTCGGTTAAAATCTTTCCAAGGCAATCATAAACTGCGCTGTGACCATTGTAAAAAGCATCGTTACCATCTTCCCCTATTCGGTTTACACCGATGCAAAAACTCATATTTTCTATGGCTCTAGCTTTCAAAAGTGCATCCCAGGCTGCCACTCTTTTTTCAGGCCAGTTGGCTACGTAAATTAACAAATCGTAATCTTCAGTATTTCTTGCCCAAACTGGGAATCGAAGATCATAACAAATAAGCGGACAAATTTTCCAGCCCTTATACTCAACAATCAAACGATCATTACCTTTTGAATAAATTTTATCCTCTTTAGCTAAAGTAAACGTATGGCGTTTATCGTACTTTTGGTAGGAACCATCGGGAAAAACAAAAAGTAATCGATTATAAAAATCACCATTTTCAGTAATTATTACGCTTCCGGTAACTGCTGCATCTTTCTTTTTTGCATATTCCTTCATCCAAAGTAAGGTTTCCCCATCTATTTCTTCAGCAAGATTTTCAGCATTCATACTAAAACCTGTGGTAAACATTTCGGGTAAAACAATAAGCTCTACGGAATCGCTTAAAGCTTCAATCTTTTTACTGAAAAGATTTCGATTAGCGGCGGCATCTTCCCATTCAAGATTTGCCTGAAGTATCGCTACATTCAAATTTTCCTTTGTACTCATATCCTAAATGTAAAACATTTTAAGCAGTTGTTGTCAAATGATTGTTAAATGATTGCAGAAGCGCCACTTATTAGATAGCTTTATTATCTTAATATTGAAGAGCCTTTATTGAAGTTCGGCAGTAGAGCAATAAAACCAATTTTATGTTTTTAGATACGATCAAAAATAACCCTACAATAAATAATCCAACAACCAGAAGTGTCGTAGCAGGAGCTATTGGCGGACTCGCAGGAGGTGCGGTTAAAAGTTTGGTTGAATATTTTTTACCAGTTAGAAAAGCTGAAAATCGAAGTGCTCAACTTAAAATTATAGACGATCTATCTACCAAGATTACGGGAACGCCAATTAGCGTTCAGAATGAAGAACTTGCTGAACAACTGGTAAATTTCCCTGTAGGAGCCAGCGTTGGAGCCGCCTATGGTTACGGAAAAAAGAATAAAGACGGATTGAATATCGCTGAAGGCATTATAATGGGAACCTCAACATGGATTTCTACCCACCAAACTTCTTTGCCGCTTATGGGGCTTAAAGACAAACCAACCGATGTACCAATGAAAATGCAAGCGAACGAATTTATAGCGCATCTTTTATTCGGAATTACTACAGAATTGGTTAGAAATAAGGTAAATCAAAGTTTGAAGAAGTAAGCCAAAGTTTACAGTTTGAAGGTTTACGACGGACAGTATTTTTAGCCTTCAGCGGTTAGATATAGTAATTACAAAATTGTGATGAGATGCTGAAACAAGTTCAGCATGACGTCGAGGCAAAACAGAACAAAAATAATCTTCTTAAAATTCAGTATTTCAATCCTGATTCTTGACTCGTGATTCTTTCGTCTATATTCTATTCTCTTTTGTCTAATATCTCAATTCTAAAAGCACAGCGGTCTAATATCTAACTAGGCTTCCAAACTTTTCATCATTCTTCGAATTCGATCTTCTAATTTTTCTGAAGACAGTTTTTCCCGTAATCGATCGGTAATAATTGGAAAAGAAAATGGCGTTGGTTTTTCGCAATTTCGCCACACGATTTTTTGATGATGGATTCGTTCTAAAGCTTCTCGCAATCGTCCTTCTTCTAATTGATGCTCAAAAGTTTCTCTAAACGATTGTAAATAGAGTAAATTATCTTCTTCGTAATCTTTAAAAACACTAAATAGTAATTGCGAGCTAGATTGTAGATGTTTGCTCTTAACTACTTTATTAGGATAACCGGTAAATACTAAACCTGCAATTACAGCAATGTCTCTAAATTTTCGGCGCGCCATTTCTGTTGCATTTAAACTTTTGTACAGATCGTCCATTAAAAATTCTGCAGAAAAAAGATTATTATCCAACACCTGTTGCATATCAATTTCCTGATCACTCAGCAATTCAAATCCATAATCGTTAAAAGCAATCGAAAATGAAATAGGTGACAATAAACTGATCCTATAGGCTAGCAAACTTCCTAAAGCTTCATGTACAAATCTTCCTTCAAACGGATAAAAAATCGCATGATAACCTTCGCGAGTTTTAAAGGTTTCAATTAAAAATTCATCACTTTTGGGGATTATCGATTCTTTTTTCTGGCGATCGAAAATCCCTGTTAATGCTGAAAGTTCTTCAGATTTTCCAGTAGCCGGATCATATTCTGAAGCCAAATACATTTCTTCCCGTAGCAGTTCACTCATCTGGGCAGAGAAGGTCATACGACCGCCCATCCAACTGGGTACTTTTGCCGTTTTCTTTTTCGATTTTTTTACTAAAACCTGCATGTTTTTAATCCGAACCAATTCCAGATTCCGACCGGCAAAGGTAAATACATCACCGGGCGTTAATTTCGAAATAAACCATTCTTCGATCGTTCCAATATAACCGCCTTTCATATATTTTACACTCAGCATTGCATCGCTGACGATTGTACCAATCTGTAATCGGTGACGCATGGCCACACCACGATGATTCACTTTAAATTTACCATCATCTTCAATTTCAATCTTTTTGTATTCATCATAAGCTTGCAAGCTCTGACTGCCTTTTGTGATGAAATTAAGAATCCATCGCCAATCGTCTTCAGTAATTGCCTGAAAGCAAAAAGTCGATTTTATTTCAGGATAAATATCTTTCGGAAAAAATCCGTTAGAAACCGCCAAAGTCGTTAAATACTGCACCAAAACATCGAAACTTAGTAAATACGGAATCCGATCTTCTACCGCTTTTTTCTCTACCGCTTTCTGTAAGGCTGATGCTTCAATCAATTCGATTGCGTGGGTTGGCAGAAAATAAATTACACTTTCTTTCCCGGGTTGGTGACCGCTACGCCCGGCACGCTGTAAAAATCGAGCCACCCCTTTTGGACCGCCAATCTGGATTATCGTTTCTACCGGCGCAAAATCGACCCCCAAATCTAAACTCGACGTACAAACCACCGCTTTTAGACTTTCGTTTCTAATTGCCTGTTCTACCCACAATCGAGTTTCTTTATTTATGCTTCCATGGTGCATGGCCAGCTCGCCCGCAAATTCCGGATATTTCCCTATTAACTTCTGAAACCATAATTCGCATTGCGATCTTGTATTGGTAAAAAGCAATGTTGTTGTTGAATTTTTGATGATCGGCACCACCTCATCGATTAAATGCAGTCCCATATGCCCCCGCCACGGAAATTTCTCCATGGTTTCCGGGATTATCGATTTTATCTTTATCTGTTTTTGAAGATTCGCCTTGACCAACTCTGAATGTTGAAGCGCTTCAGATTCCGGTCCCAATAAAACTTCTCGAGCTTGCCGAAGGTTCCCGATAGTTGCTGAAATTCCCCAAATTCGAAGCTTTTTTGAAACCGTTTTTAATCGTGACAAAGCCAGTTCTACCTGTACGCCACGTTTACTACCTAAAAGTTCATGCCATTCGTCAACTACAATGGCTTCCAGATCTTTGAAGGTTTTATCATAATTTTTGGATGATAATAAAAGATGTAAACTTTCTGGTGTGGTAATCAATAAATCGGGCATCGCTTTTTTCTGTGCTGCCCGTTCTTTTTGCGATGTATCGCCGGTTCGAATCCCGACGGTTAAATTTGTTCCTAGTTCATTAGCAAATCGCTCAGCAGCTTGTTCAATTTCTACAGAAAGTGCACGAAGTGGTGTAATCCAAATGGCTTTTAGCCCTTTTTTATGTTTTGTTTTATAATCCGGATTATTTTTAATGTAGTTCAGCACAATGGGCACCCACAGCGCGTAGGTTTTTCCACTTCCGGTAGGTGCATTTAAGAGTCCGTTTTTTTGTTGCAGATAAGCTTTCCAGGTATCCTTCTGAAATTTAAATGGTTTCCAATTCTGACCGGTAAACCAATCTTCAGCAATTTTCAAAAGTTCCTGTCTCTTCATTCTAAAGTCTATCCTGAAATTATCTAATTTCGACTATCTATCGCTACGGGATTAAAGCTTTTAAATCTTCCAACGTATTTGCTTCTTCAATTTTTTTATCGGTTCGCCAACGCAGAATTCTTGGAAATCTTGTGGCCACACCACTTTTATGACGTTTCGATTCGGCTATTCCTTCAAAAGCAACTTCAAATACGTGATGTGGAGTCACGCTTCGAACCGGGCCAAAACGTTCTAAAGTATTTTTCTTAATCCAGGCATCTAATTTTCGAAATTCAGCATCGGTTAAACCGCTATAGGCTTTGGCAAAAGTGACCAATTCTTCCTTCTCTTCGTCCCATAATCCAAATGTATAATCGGTAAACAAATTACTTCGCCTACCGTGACCTCGCATTGCATAAGTAAGCACAGCATCGATGGTTAATGGATCGACTTTCCACTTCCACCAATCGCCTTTTTTACGCCCAACCAAATACGGCGAATCTAAGCGCTTCAGCATTAATCCTTCCGATTTCACTTCTCGAGATCGTTCTCTTTCTTCAGCGGCTTCTTCCCAAGTTTTAAACTGAATGGTATGCGATAAATGCAAGGGTAATTCATCCGATTTTACTTCGGTATGTAATTTTTCTAAAATCACTCTACGATCCTGAAAAGCTTTTTGCCGAATATCTTCACCTTTCCATTCTAAAACATCATAAGCTTTTAAAATTACCGGTGTTTTTTTCAGTAGATTTTTTGAAATGGTTTTTCGACCAATTCGAGTCTGCAAATCTTTGAAAGTTCCTATTCCACCATCTGGAAAGGGCAAAATTTCACCATCAATCACCGTTCCGTTTGGGATAATGCCTACAAACTTTTCAAACTCGGGATATTTATCGGTTACCAGTTCTTCCCCGCGACTCCACACAAATAATTCGTCATTTCGAACAATTACCTGCGATCTTATGCCGTCCCATTTATGCTCGGCACTCCACTCCGCCACATCCCCTAAATCTTCCGGCTTATCTTCAATAGCATAAGCTAGATAAAATGGATAGGGTTTCGATAAAAAATCCTCTTCATTTTCTTCTAAAATCAGTTTGGTGTATGTCGTTTTCGCCGGATTCCAATCGCCCATTAATTTATAAGCTAAAATATCTTCGTCGATACTGGTCGCTTTAGAAAGCGCACGCGTCATTAACTTCTGACTTACTCCAATTCGAAAACTTCCGGTGATCAGTTTGGTAAACACAAAACGTTCGTAATAATTTAAACTGAGCCAATTTTCTTTTAGATATTCTTTTTTTTCTTCTTCAGATCTTGGTTTTAAATCGATGATTTCCTGTAAAAACTGACTTAAACTTTTTTCTGAAGATGCCTCAGAAGGCGGAATAACCAGTGATATAGTTTCCGCTAAATCTCCCACGATATGATAAGATTCTTCAAACAACCAAAGTGGAATATTTGCAATTTCTGAAGCCCAACCGCGCATTAAAGTAGTATTTACTGGCCTTGGTGGTCTACGATGTGCAAGAATTGCAATTGTCCAAACTTTGTCTCGATCGGGAGCATTATTGAAGTATTTGGTTAATGCTTCAACTTTTAGCGTTGTTTTATTAGTGGTATCTAATGTTTTTATCAATTCTGCAAACTGTTTCATTCGTCTTCGGTTTTAGAAGTTTGCTCAGCATTTTCTTCCTCATACTGCGTTTGCTCGGTTCTTGCATCATACCCAAGCTCTCGAAGATATTTTGAAAATATATCGGTATATCCGTGCGTACAAATAATTTTTTCGGCTCCTGTTTCTTTAATTGAAGATAATAAACCTTGCCAATCACAATGGTCTGAAAGCACAAAACCACGATCGATAGCCCTACGCCTTCTAGCTCCCCGAAAGGTCATCCAACCACTCGCCGATGCAGTAACATAGGGTACCATTTTTTTGATCCACGGGGTTCCGTGCGCGCTAGGTGGTGCCACTACTATATTTCCTTTAATTTCTTCTTTTTTTACGTCACGAGTTATTCTGGTAGTTTCTGGCATTTCAAGTTGTGGGCGTAATACTTCTGTCATATTTTCGATGGCTCCATGCGTATAAATTTTACCAATCGAAGTATCTAAATACTTCAACAATCGTTGTGCTTTCCCTAACGAATAACCAAAAATTACCGATGTCTTTCCTTCCGATTGATTTTGTTGCCACCAGTTATTAATTTCAGCAAAAACTTCTTCTTGCGGTTGCCATTTAAAAGCCGGTAATCCGAATGTACATTCGGTAATAAAAGTGTGGCATTTTACGGGCTCGTACGGAGTTGCCACGCCATCATCTTCGGTTTTATAATCACCGGTAAATACCCAAACCTCTCCTTTGTGTTCTACTCTAATTTGAGCCGAACCTATAATATGACCAGCAGGATGGAAAGAAAACTTTACGTTATTAATCGTAAAAGTTTCATTCCAATCTTTTCCGCTAACGTTAATATCACCTAATCGATGTTTTATAATCGGGATATTACTATGGTGGGTAATATATTTTTTATGTCCCCAACGGGAATGATCTGCATGCCCATGCGATATAATTGCTTTATCTACTGCTCGCCACGGATCCAGATATACATCGGCTTGGGCGCAGTAAATTCCGTTATCATTAAAAGCTAGTAAAGGTGTGGACATTTAATTTTTATTTTTTAAAACAGCACCTAACTTTATTTAAAAGCTCCTAATTACTTTAGAAGAAGTGCCGTAATAAATGAAATTAGTTAAATTTTGAACCTCAAAAAAACGATTAGGAAAAGATTAGGAAATGTTCGGTTTGTGAAAAAACTAATTTTTCAGCTAAATTTTAAAGCCTTTATTTATATTTGCTGGCAAAATCCCTAAATATGTCATTTTCAGATTTATTCGGCTCGGGAGAGCATTTAAGAAATTTAAGCCATTTTGCTGCAATTGTAAACCTTGCAGCTATAGACGGTGATATTAACGCTGAAGAAGAAGAGTTGCTAAAACGTTTCGCTAGAAAGCTAGATATCACAGAGAGTGAATACCAAAAAGTATTAGAAAATCCCAAAGCTTACCCTCTTACTCCTTCGCACGATACCGAGCGAAGACTGGAACGCCTTCACGATTTATTCAGAATCATTTTTGCAGACCATTTAATAGATGAGGAAGAAGCCGAACTGATTAAACGTTACGCTATTGGTCTTGGTTTTTCCAGCCAGGCTTCAGAAACTATAATTAAAAGATCTATCCAAATTTTTAGTGGGCAGCTTTCTTTTGATGATTACCAGTATTTGTTAGATAAGCAGGATTAATCCTCATATTCTTTCATAAATTCTTCTGCTTTTTCTACCATTTTTTTGCTTCCGCAGAAAATTGGCGATCGCTCATGCAATTCTGTAGGCATAATATCCATTACGCGTTGGTAGCCATCACTGGCTTTTCCACCAGCTTGTTCTACAATAAAAGCCATAGGATTGCATTCGTATAGTAATCGAAGTTTTCCTTTTTCGTGTTTAGAGCTTTTTGGATAAATATAAATACCACCTTTAATCATGTTACGGTGAATATCTGAAACCATCGAACCAATGTATCTTGAAGTATAAGGACGATCGCCTTCTTCTTCCTGGCAGTACTTGATATATTTTTTTACACCCGTTGGGAAATGGGCATAATTTCCTTCGTTGATGGAATAAATATTTCCCTTTTCAGGAAATTTCATATTTGGGTGCGAAAGATACCAAGATCCTAAAGCCGGGTTTAAAGTAAAACCATTTACTCCGTGTCCAGTGGTGTACACGAGCATTGTTGAAGTTCCGTAGATAATATATCCTGCAGCCACCTGTAAATTTCCGGGCTGTAAAAAATCTTCAGAAGTTACCGGAGTTCCAATCGGCGTTACCCGGCGATAGATAGAAAATATCGTTCCTACAGATACATTTACATCAATATTAGAGCTTCCATCAAGAGGGTCCATCAGCACCACATATTTATTCTTGTGATCCTTTCGGCTACCCGCAATTGTAATGTATTCGTCGTTTTCTTCAGAAGCAATTCCGCAGACAATTTCTCTATTGGTAAGAGTTTGGATAAAGGTTTTGTTGGCGAAAACATCCAACTTTTGCTGATCTTCACCCTGAATATTTTGCTCTCCTACCGCTCCGGTTATATCTACAAGTCCTGCTTTATTTACCTCGTGATTTACTACTTTTGCAGCTAGACGAATGGAACGTATTAATCTTGATAATTCTCCCGTAGAGTATGGGAAATCTTGTTGATTGTCGATGATAAATTCACCGAGCGTTGGTCTGGTTTTAGTCATTTTGATTTACAGTAGTTTGTTATCAAATTTATTGAAAAAATGCCACCTTACAACGTTTTCGTAAACGTTTTAACACAAATAAAAACTTTAACCAAAAAATCTCTAATATGAAAATTGAAGTTAGAAAGGCTGCAAAGGAAGATATGCCAGCGGTACTTAGACTAATTAAAGAATTAGCAGAATTTGAAAAAGAGCCAGATGCTGTCGAAGTTTCTGTAGCAGATCTAGAAAGAGATGGATTTGGTGAGCATCCGCTTTTTGAATGCTTTATAGCTGAAACCGATGGTAAAATTGAAGGAATGGCTTTGTTCTATTATCGATATTCTACCTGGAAAGGGAAAACTATTCATTTAGAAGATCTGGTAGTTAGTGAAGCATATCGCGGAAAAGGACTTGGTAGCGCCTTATACAACAAAGTAATCGAATATTCTAAAGCGCAGGGTTGCAAAAGAACAGAATGGGTAGTATTAGATTGGAATACTAATGCAATTGAATTTTATAAAAACAGCGGCGCAACTGTTTTTGATGAGTGGAGAACCGTGCAAATGGACGAGGCTGCAATGCAATATTTTTGCAGCGAAAGGAGTTAATATAACGCAAAGTCCCACAAAACATAGGAGCTTCTAAAAGCTTATTGCTACTTTTGTTGCAACCAAACTAAAAATTATGGAATATCAGATACGGGAAGCCAAAAGGGAAGATATGCCCCAGGTGCTAGAATTGATTATGGAACTAGCCAAACACGAAAATGCGCCAGATCAGGTAGAAATATCGGTAGAAGATTTAGAAACCGAAGGTTTTGACAATGATAATTTTAAATGTTTTGTTGCCGATGTAGATGGCAAAATTGTAGGCATGGCATTAGTTTATTTTAGGTTTTCTACCTGGAAAGGCCGTACCGTGCATTTAGAAGATCTTATTGTTACTGAAAGTATGCGAGGTACCGGTTTAGGTGGAGCGCTATACAACCAAGTTGTAAAATACGGCTATGAACATGGCGTAAAACGTGTAGAATGGGTAGTTTCTGAAGGCAATAAAAATGCGATCGAATTCTATGAAAATACCGGAGCTGATATTAAAAAGAATTGGTTTACGGTTCACATGAATGAAAGTGTTATTAAAAAGAACATACAAAAATAGCGAATGAAAGTCTTCAAATTTGGAGGAGCTTCTGTAAAAGATGCAGAAGGCGTAAAAAATGTTTTAAAGGTTCTGGAGAAACACCATAATCCAGATAAATTGATTGTAATTTCAGCAATGGGTAAAACCACCAATGCGCTAGAAGCGATCATTTTAAAATATTTAGCCGGAAGTTCTCCAGAGGAAGAGATTGACCATCTGAAGCTTTTTCATTTCAATATTATCAATGCTTTATTTGAAAATAAGCAAGCCACAGTTTTCGAAAAAATAAATCATTTTTTTGAGAATCTTAGCAATTTTCTTCAGCATAATAAATCCGTACAATACGATTTTGTTTACGACCAGATTATAGGTTTTGGGGAATTAATTTCTACAACTATTGTTAGTGAATTCTTATCGCTAAACGGAATTAAGAATACCTGGATAGACGCCCGAGAATTTATTAAAACCGATAGCACCTATCGTGATGCGCAGGTGAATTGGGAAATTACCCAGAAAAAAATTATTGCTGAAATTAATCCTGAAACCATTACGATCACTCAGGGTTTTATAGGTTCAGATACTAATAATTTTACCACTAGTTTAGGTCGTGAAGGTAGCGACTATACCGCTGGGATATTTGCTTATTGTTTAAATGCTGAAAGCGTAACTATCTGGAAAGATGTTCCCGGAGTTTTAAATGCCGATCCTCGTGAATTTACTGAAACTACATTGCTGAACCAGATTTCTTATGAAGAAGCGATCGAACTTGCTTTTTATGGCGCTTCGGTAATTCATCCTAAAACATTGCAACCTTTACAGCGTAAGGAGATTCCACTTTTTGTGAAGTCTTTTTACCATCCAGAAAACGAGGGAACAAAAGTTTGCCGTGGCAATGGCTGCGCGGTAGTTCCGCAGATGCCTTGCTTTATTGTAAAGAAAAATCAGGCAATTATTTCTTTGTCTTCTTTAGATTTTTCGTTTATGGTTGAAGAAAATATTAGCGAAGTATTTCAGCTATTCCACCAATATCAAATGAAGGTTGATCTTATTCAGAATTCCGCCATCAGTTTTTCAGTTTGTGTAGATAACAAATTCAACCAGCTCGAAAAACTAATTCAACACTTAAAAGCAAAATTTCGCGTTAATTATCAAACTGGAGTTTCGTTGTATACTATTCGTCATTTTGATGAAAAAGCAATTACTTCCGTAGAAAAAGGAAAAAAGGTACTTTTAAAACAACTTACGCATAACACCGTACAAATGGTGACAGATTTTTAAAACCTTATTACCTATCTTTGTACATTTGATTAAAACCAACTAACCAATGGGATTTATAACCGCTAATGAAGTCGCCAGAGTAATGAATCTGGATAAACTAGGTTTTCTGGGAACCTCAGCAGGTTGGATGATCTTAAAAACAACAAAACTCTCCAGACTTAATAAAGAATATCAAAAACGAAAAGATCTTGAAGGAGTTGAGTTTATCGATTCTATCTTAGAAGCATTCGAGATCAAATTTGATATTCCTGAAAAGGATTTAAAGCGTATTCCCAAAAACGGTCCTTTTATCACCATTTCTAACCATCCGTTAGGAGGCATTGATGGTATGATATTGATGAAGCTTTTATTAGAGCAGCGGGACGATTACAAAATTATCGCCAATTTCTTGCTACATCGTCTGGATCCTTTGCGACCTTACATTATGCCGGTGAATCCCTTTGAAACTCACAAAGATGCAAAATCGAGCGTGGGTGGCATAAAAGAAGCGATTTCTCATTTAAAAGAAGGCCATGTACTAGGTATTTTTCCTGCGGGTGAAGTTTCTACTTACAAAGACGAAAAATTGATTGTAGACAAACCATGGGAGCCCGTTGCAATGCGTCTTATACAAAAGGCAAAAGTTCCCGTAGTACCTATTTATTTTCATGCGAAAAACAGTACTTTTTTCTACCGACTTGCGTCGATGAGCGATGTACTTAGAACGGCAAAGTTGCCCAGTGAAATGCTTTCACAAAAACGTAGAAAAATTAAGGTTCGTATTGGCAATCCAATTTCAGTAGAAGACCAGTTAGAGCACAAAGATCTGGAAACATTTACGGCCTACCTACGTCGTAAAACCTATATGCTCGCAAACGTGTTTGAAAAGAAGAAACTTTTCGAAAAAATTCCGCATTCATTAAAACTTCCTAAAACGCCTAAAAAGATTGCTTCGGAAACAAAATCTGAGCTCATGGAAGCGGAGGTTGAAAATTGCCGAAAAATGGACAAGCGATTGCTGATGTCTAAAAACTACGAGGTATTTTTAGCTAAGCGAAAAGTTATCCCAAATATCGTTCAGGAACTGGGTAGATTACGAGAAATAACCTTCCGTGAAATTGGAGAAGGCACTAATAATCCCGTTGATTTAGATCCTTTTGATGATTATTACTATCACTTGTTCCTTTGGGATAATGAAGCAAAGAAAGTAGCCGGAGCTTATAGAATGGGAATGGGATCTGAAATTTTTAAAGAATATGGAGTTAACGGTTTTTACCTTCAGGATCTTTTTAGATTTGAGCCAGAACTTTATAAAATGATGAGCGAATCTATAGAAATGGGTAGAGCTTTTATCATTAAAGATTATCAGCAAAAACCTATGCCTCTTTTTTTACTTTGGAAAGGTATTGTGCATTGCACCCTTAGATTCCCAGAACATAAATATCTTATTGGCGGAGTTAGCATTAGCAACAAATTCTCAAACTTCTCTAAGTCTTTGATGATTGAGTTTATGCGATCCAATTATTACGACCCTTATATTGCGCAATACATTCGACCCAAAAAAGAATTTAAGGTCATTTTGGAAGATGCAGATAAGGACATTGTATTCGATAAAAGTGAAGCCGATTTAAACAAATTCGATAAAATTATCGATGAAATTGAACCGGAAAATCTTCGTCTACCAGTGCTTATCAAGAAATACATCAAACAGAATGCAAAGGTGGTCGCTTTTAATGTAGATCCGCTATTCAATAACGCTGTGGATGGCCTTATGTATATTAGAATTGCCGATATCCCTGAAAGTACCGTTAAACCGGTTATGGAAGAACTGCAAAAAGAACTGGAAGAAAAACATAATCAGAATCAATAATTATTACCAGCTGTTAATTTCGTGTTATTCCCTATTGCAGCTTAGGTAAATTTTATTTCAATTATTATATTCCTCGAAAACAGAAAAGAAAAAAATGGAAAATATATTGATCGCCGGTGCAACCGGATCTACAGGAAAAAGAATTATCGAAATACTAAACAACTCTGAGAGTTTTAGCCCTATGGCTATGATCAGAAAAGAAGAGCAAAGACAGATCTTTGAAGATATGGGGGTAGAAAGTATTTTGGCCGATTTAGAAGAAGATGTATCTCATGCTTTTAAAGGTGTGGACAAAGTAATTTTTGCTGCTGGATCTGGCGGAAGTACAGGACCAGAAAAGACGACCGCAATAGACCAGGAAGGAGCAATTAAAATGATTGATGGCGCTAAAGCAAGCGGCGTGAAAAAATTTGTGATGCTAAGTTCTATGGGTACAGACAGCCCGGAAGATGGTGGAGATTTGGAACATTATTTAAGAGCTAAGAAAAAAGCAGACGATCATCTTCGTGCCAGCGGAATGCCTTTTACCATCGTACAACCCGGAAGTTTAAATGACGAAATGGGTCGCGCTCGTGTAAAAGTTGCCGAAAAACTTGAGGAGTACGGAGAAATTTCTAGAGATGATGTCGCGTTTTTATTGGTAATGTCTTTAGCAGATCCGCTTACTAAAAATATGAGTTATCAAGCCGTTGAAGGTGAAACTCCGGTAAAACAGGCCTTAATAGAACTTAGTGGAATTGGATAAACTTCTAATTTAAATTAGATAAAGAAAAAAGAATGGTACGCCATTCTTTTTTTGTTTAAAGATTTTCCTTTACGAAAGATCGGCAATAATCTTTTATTTGGTTTCTTGTCGCCTCAAAAGCATCATATATTTTTTGATTATCTCCTTTTACTTTTGAAGGATCTTTAAAGTTTTTATGCATTCTAACAGCCTTCTTAGAGAAAATATCGGGAGAGAACTCTTTCGCATGATCACATACGGTAATAATAAAGTCGAAATCTATATTTATATACTCATCAATAAGATTGCAAGAATGCTCACGAATATCTATCCCGTCTTCTTGCATTATAGCTATGGCTTTGGGATTTATACCATGTTTTTCTATCCCAGCACTATAGATATTTGCTTTTTTGAAAGAAAAATATTTTAAATATGCATGGGCAATCTGGCTGCGACAAGAATTACCAGTACATAACACAAGAATATTTTTCATGCCTTTTAATTCAGTGATACATTACAGATTTAAATTCCTCAGAATAGATTACTGAAAAAGTGGTGTGTCTCACGAAAATAGAAAGCATTTTTGGACTCTTTGTTTCTGAATTGTTAAGCATTGCTACCACAACATGAAGAAATATATTGTCGTACAAAATGTTATAAAATAAAACTGCCTGAAATATTTAATATCTCAGGCAGCTGAACATTTAAAAAGCTTATCACTTATTCTTGGGGCTCTCCTTTACCAAAAGCATCGATAATTTTATTAGCGGTTACTGTAGCTAATTTTTCATGAGATTCTTGCGTCCATCCTGCAACATGCGGACTCAAAATGGTATTTGGCATAAACATTAACTCTCGCATAGCTTCAGGCAAGGATTCTCCTGCGCTTATAGCCACATTCTTCTTATTGGCAAATAAACTTTCAAAAGATGCTTTTTCGTATTCTAGAACGTCTAATCCTGCTCCTAATACTCTTCCAGATTTTAGTGCCTCTACTAAATCTTCAGTTTCTACATTTTTTCCACGAGCGGTATTAACAAACCAAAATGGTTTCTGAAAAGATTCTATAAAATCTTTATTTATCATTTTGTTTGTTTGCTCGGTCCATGGAGTATGCAAGCTTACTACATCACATTTCTGAGTGAATTCTTCCCAATCTACCTGCGTAGCATTACTATCTTCTACATCTTCTTTAATATCGTAACAAAGTACTTCTACGTCAAAACCTCGTAATTTTCTTGAAAAAGCCTTCCCCATATTACCGTAACCTATGATACCTACAGTTTTCCCGTCCAACTCTATACCACGGTTATCTTCACGATTCCAAAGTCCTTCTCTTACTTCTCTATCAGCTTTATTTAGCTTATTAAAAAGAGAAAGTAACATGCCTAAAGTGTGTTCCCCTACAGCATTTCGATTCCCTTCAGGAGCAGAAAATAATTTAACTCCGCATTCTTCTGCATATTCCACATCTATATTTTCCAATCCAGCTCCTACTCTAGCAATAAACTTAAGATTAGGTGCCGCATCAAGAAAATCTTTATCGATAGAATATCTACTTCTTATTACAATCCCATCATATAAATGTTGATTTTGTAGGGTCTCTTCTCGACTTTGTGAAAATCCTTCAATATTGTGATGCCCTGCATCTGCTAATAACTTCATCAAACTTGGATGATTGGTATCAGCGTGTAAAATGATCATTTTAATCGTTTTTTATTAATATTTTGTTTTGGCTATTGTTTGAATCGCACCAGCATTTCAGCAAAAAATCAGAAACCAGATATTTTACATTTTTCAATAGTTTTCTGAAAAAAATAGAATCTAAAGTTGTGACAGATTTAGCTGTAATTATAAAGCTAAATCTGCTTTCTAAATGAAATTGTTGAAAATAGGGAAGTGTCATATTCAACCAATACAATAACCTGCAAATTTAAGCAATGCCGGCAATATGAGGAAGAAATATGGAAATTTCTTAAAAACCAAGAATGGCTTTCGCGATTAAAAAATAGGTAAGAATACCAAAAACATCATTACTGGTCGTAATAAATGGCCCGGTAGCTACAGCGGGATCAATTTTGTTTTTATCTAAAATTATTGGAATAATTGTGCCAATCATAGCAGCAAGAAGTATAACCGCAATTAATGCGATACCAACGCTTATAGATTCTTTAAAACTTGTACCAAATCCAAAATGACTTATACCAAAAACAATTAAAGCGATACAAAGACCATTTAACAAGGCCAATGAAATTTCTTTAACCAAGCGTTTAGCAATTATATTTCCTTTTAAACTACCATTGGCTAATCCCTGCACTACGATAGCACTAGATTGTACACCAACGTTCCCGGCAGTTGCCTGGATTAATGGCACAAACAATAACAATTTAGGAAAAACAGACATGGTATCCTGAAATCCGCTAATAATCCCGGCGGCTCCTAATCCTCCAAACATCCCGATTAATAACCATGGTAGACGTGCTCTTGTTTGCTTAAAAATATTATCATCTGCCTCTACACCTTCAGAAATACCGGCAGCCATTTGATAGTCACGCTCGGCTTCTTCTTTAATAAAATCTACAATATCATCGATAGTAATTCGCCCAACCAATCTTCGCATTTCATCTATAACAGGAATAGCTTCTAAATCGTATTTCTGCATTATTCTGGCGACTTCTTCACCTTCTGTATGCACATTTACATAATCTACATTAGGTATATAAATATCACGAATATTAGCGTTGCTAGGCGCGGTTAGCAGATCTTTAAGAGACAATCTACCCTTAAGATGATTCTTGTGATCTACTACATAAATTGAATGTACTCTGGTCACGTTTTCAGCTTGCGCTCTCATCTCGGTCATACAGCCAGTAACACTCCAGTTTTCTTTAACACGCACAAGTTCTTTGGCCATTAAACCACCCGCAGAATCTTCGGGATATCGTAAAAGCTCTACAATATCTTCGGCATGTTGCTCATCCTGAATTTCAGAAATCACCTGCTTTTGAAGCTCTGGTGAAAGCTCGTTCATGATATCGGCAGCATCATCGGTATCCATCTCCACCAACTCATCTGCAATTTCTCTGGCAGAAAGTTTGTCGAGAATACGTTCTCTTACCCCTTCTTCAAGCTCCATTAAAGCTTCAGAAGTTTTTTCGCTATCTAAAAGTTTAACTACATAGGTAGCCTCGTCCAGGCTAAGTTCAGTAATAATTTCAGCAATATCGGCATGGTGAACATCTTCTAAATGCAATAACAATTCTTCATCGTTTTTTGTTTCGATGAGGAATTGAATTTTTTGAATCAGCTGGTCGCTAATTTGAAAGTGCATATGGCTCGATATTTAAGGTAAGTGAAATAAAATCTTGTGTACTGAGCTGCTCAGGTCGCTTGCCAAAGATAGCATCTTCCCTTAAACTATCGGGCAAATTAAGACTTTTTAAACTATTTCTTAAGGTTTTACGTCGTTGCTGAAATGCCATCTTTACCACTCTAAAAAAAAGGGCTTCATTACAGGGCAAATCGTAATCTTCTTTACGCGTTAGTCGCAATACACCACTATCTACTTTTGGCGGTGGATTAAAAACCGTTGGAGGTACGGTAAATAAATATTCAGCTTCGTAAAATGCCTGAGTTAATACTGAAAGAATACCGTATGCTTTACTTCCTTCTTTCTCACAAATTCGTTTTGCTACCTCTTTTTGAAACATCCCAGAAAATTCAGGAATCTGATCTCGCATGGCTAGCATTTTAAATACAATTTGCGTAGAAATATTATAAGGGAAATTTCCGGTAATTGCGAAAGGCTCTTCTCCAAAAACCTGAGTGAAATCGTATTTTAAAAAATCCTGTTCGTGGATTCTGCCATGCAGTTGTAAATAATTTGCATTTAGATATTCTACACTTTCTGTATCAATCTCTACAACATGAACTTCGGTATCTTTCTTCAATAGAAATTTAGTTAATACTCCCATCCCAGGGCCAATTTCCAAAACATATTTATAACCGGAAAGCGCTAAAGTATCAGCAATTTTTTCAGCAATACTTTCGTCATTTAGAAAATGTTGTCCTAAATGTTTTTTTGCTCTTACCTGCCCACTTAGATCTTCTGGTCTGGCTGGTGATTTAAAGTTCTTTCTAAATTTCTTTTTACTCATATTGTGTGTTTTAGCAACAACTTATTGCTCGTCTTCAACTTGAAGTTCGGTTGAGAACTCTACAAATTTCCCTTTAAACGGCTTTGTTTTGGCAACCATATTTGCGTGATCTTCTACGTAAAATGTTTTAAGGTAAGCCATGTTCTCTGCTGTGTATTGTACTGAATAGGTAATTCCTCCCATAGGTTCTTTCGCAAGGACTTTCGTCATTAATGCTTTTTTAAATTTACCTGTTGCTAGCATGGCAGGAATGTACTCAGATTTCATCCATTGCAACCAATCTTGATGCACATCTTCCTGAACGTTTGTAGTCACATTATAAATAACCATATTCTAAAATTTTATCCTGAATTTGCAAAAATACGAATCAAAAGCCTTGCAGCAAGTATTGATTAGAGGAATCGACAAACTAAATATTCAGTAATTGAATCGCTGCTGAATAATTACTTCTTTCCCCGAAAGTAGGAAAGAATAAGATTTAGAGGAAAAAGCAACTGAGCAGCAATAGTGATGGCAGCCGAAATCATTGTAAGCATCATTAAGGTTTCCTTTAAAGCATAATCGAATTCCAGATCATTTATAATTCCATAAAATATCAGCAAAAATAAAAGCCCAAATATGCTTATAAATACATGATAGGCCGTCATCCAATTAATAAGCTCTTTTTTAAAGAAATCCATTAACCAGTAGCAAACCCCAAATAATGCGTAAAATATTACGATTAATCCCGCAAAATGTTGATCGCGTATCGCATAATAGGTAGAATGAATATTAACCATACTTAAATGATCTTTATTAAACATCCCGTACATAAAAACCAGAGGAATGAATATCCAAAATAATTTATAGGATTTTGCTAATAATCGTTTCATTCGATGGAATCTCCTCTTAGTGACCTATATTTTTTACGCGCTTCTATAAAGTAAATACTATCCTCAAAATTAAACAAAATTTGCTCATAATATTGTTGCGCCTTTTCTGGTAAATTTAGTTGATTATTATAAAGTTCAGCTAAATTCCAGGCTGCATTATCTGCTAATAAATCGTCTCCGTAATTCGACAATATCGACAAGTAATTTTCTTCAGCTAAAAGATATAAACCTTCCAATTCGTAAAGCTGAGCTTGTTTAAATAATGCTTCGTCTTCAATCTTCTCCCCTTTATGCGCTACCAAAAGCTCAGTTAATTTAGTTATTGCTTGCTCATTTTTCTCCTGATAAGAAAGTAAATCTGCATGCGCATATTTCTTTAAAGCTACCTGGGTAGAATCTTCTAAACTATTATCTTTTATAAGTAAACTTAGCTCCATCGCATCGTTAGCGATTAACTGAGAAGTCGATTTTTTTAAAACATCCAACTGTGTTTGCGCCCATTCAAAATCGCCTTTATAATAACTTGTTTTTGCTACTTTAAATTGAGCATCCTGGGCAAGCTGATCGTTTTTAAGCATTTTTTGAACCTGAGTATACGTAATTAGCGCTTCGTTGAATTTTTGCTGAAGAACCAACACATCTGCAATCGCCATTTTAATGCGTGACTTATCATAGTTGTTTATTGCTTTAGCAAGCAGGCTTTTTAGCAAACTTTCGGCCTCTGCAACTTTTTCAGCTTTAAAGGCTAAAAATCGACCAAAATCAATTTGTAGCGGGATGGTCTCGACAGAACCTTTATGTTCTTCAATAACACTACGGAAGTTTTCTTCTATTTCATCATAATTTGCAGAAGTTGCTGTTTCTACATCTAAACTTAATTTTAGTTGTTGCACTCGAAGTTTGAAAGACTGTGGAGCTTCTTCTATAAGATAATTTGTTATTGTTTTTGCCGATTCTAGATCATCGTCTCTTTTTGCCGTATACACCAAATCTACTATAGGATTTAAATTTGACACCGCTGCTCGCTTATAAATAGCTTTCTCCTGGATTAATGCTTTGATATATTCTTTTTGCTGAACATACAACCAGCTAAGTATTTGGTTGTAAAAAGGATTTGGATCGGCTTGCAGCCGCTTAAGCAATGAATTTCTTAGCAACACATTAGGTTCAGCTGTTGCGTCTTCGGTTATAAAATTACCCAATTCGCGATTGGCATAAGGAAAATATTTTTCATCCTTAATCACCAAATTTAGATAACTTTCGAACATTTCTTGCAGTTTTCCTTGCTCTCCGTAAATTCTTGTAAGTTTTAATTCTAAACCGGCATTTGGCATTAACTCATTTGCTTTTTGGTAGGCTTTTGCTGCAAAATCCAGTAAACTGTACTTTTCAAAACTCATCCCAATCCCGAAGGCCTGACGAGGATTTTCCGCTAAAGCTTCCAGCGCTTTTTGATAATATTCTTCAGCTTTTGCTTCGGCTTTTTGCAACGCAAAATTGTGACCGATATCAATCAAAATACCGCTATTTTGTGGCGAATTTTCCAAACGATTTCTCAGTAGGGTTTCAGCTTCATCAAAACGTTCCAGTTGTTGTAACGAGCTTATTACTCCAAAATAAGCTTGCGGGTTATCGCCGGCAACTTTTAATGTTTTTTTGTAATAGGAAAGTGCTTTCTCGTATTCGCCTTTATCAAAGAAATTTTGAGCCAGTTGTAACGACTGCCCATTGATTTCTGAAGAAAAAAGAAATATAGATAATATTAAAATGAAAAAGCGCATCTTGTAAATATAACAAAATGCGCTTCTTTATAGAATAATTAAATGCTTAATCGATCATGTCGAAACCTGTGTAAGGCACAAGTACTTCCGGAATTTTAATCCCGTTTTCTGTTTGGTAATTCTCTAAGATTCCGGCTAAAACTCTTGGCAAGGCCAAAGCACTTCCGTTAAGCGTATGCACCAGTTCTTTTTTACCTTCTTTATTTTTATATCGAAGTTTTAAACGATTGGCCTGAAAAGTCTCAAAATTTGAAACTGAACTAATTTCTAACCAACGATCCTGCGCGGTAGAAAATACTTCGAAATCGTAAGTTAAAGCTGAAGTAAATCCTAAATCACCACCGCAAAGTCTCAAAATACGGTATGGCAATTGTAGATCTTTAAGCAGGTTTTTAATGTGATCTACCATTCCGTCTAAAGCTTCATAAGAATTCTCTGGTTTTTCGATTCTAACCAATTCTACTTTATCAAATTGATGTAAACGATTTAAACCACGAACATGAGCGCCATAAGATCCTGCTTCTCTTCTAAAACAAGGCGTATAACCTGTACAGGCGATTGGAAAATCTTTGTCGGTTAATAAATTATCGCGGTACATGTTGGTAATTGGCACCTCGGCAGTTGGGATCATATAAAGATCATCTTCTGTTATATGATACATTTGCCCTTCTTTATCTGGCAATTGCCCGGTACCATAACCAGAAGCTTCATTCACCATTAAAGGCAATTGATATTCTGAATATCCGGCATCTACCGCTTTATCTAAAAAGTAAGAAACCAACGCGCGTTGCAATCTTGCCCCTTTTCCTTTGTAAATAGGAAATCCTGCACCCGTCACTTTATTCCCAAGCTCAAAATCGATAATATCATATTTCTTTGCAAGTTCCCAGTGTGGCAAAGAACCTTCAGCTAAAACAGGAATATCACCTTCTTTATAAATTTCTTCGTTATCCTCTTCTGAATTTCCTGCAGGAACAGATTCTGTTGGAATATTTGGTACTGTATAAAGCAACTTTTCGAGCTCGGCAATAGTATTTGCTAAAAGCTCTGAGTATTTTTTAGAATCTTCTTTAAGTTTTCCTGTTTTCTCTTTAAGGAGATTAGCTTTTTGATGTTCTCCATTTTTAAACATCAAACCTATTTGCTTAGAAAGCTTATTAGATTCGGCCAAAGTATCATCAAGTTTGGTTTGAGTGGATCGACGTGTTTCGTCTAAACTCAATACCTCATCAAAAATAGATTCAGCATCAAAATTTCTTTTTTTAAGCGCTTTGATATACGCATCTTTATGCTCTTTGATGTTGTTAACTTGTAACATAAGGCCAATTAATTTTATCGCCGTTAATAATATTTTGAAGTCGCAAATGTAATAAAAGCGAAGCTAATTATTTATCTAAATTGGAAGGCAAAATCCAATCGTGATGCCCAAAATGATTCCACTCTTCATTAGCGATATCCACTTTGGGATCGATCAATCTTTCGTAAGATCGCCCATTTACCGAAACTCGTGCATTCACAAACACCTGTACGTCTTTGCCCTGCGCCGCGTATTCATCTTTTAAGCGCTGAGAAAATTGCCAGATCATATCGGGCTTCGAGTTGATCGCACCGAGCTGTTTTCTAGAAAGATAGTCTTGTTTTTTAACGAATACCGTATCTGTAGTACCTTTCTCTACAACTTTAAAAGTGGTTCTTCCGCTTTTTGTTCTAAGCATCATACGCCAGCTAAGACGATGCCCCTCTTCTGTCCACAAAACATTATCCTTAATAAACCAGTGGCGCAGCGGTAAAGAAATTTGCACTACAAACCATACGATTATGGCCAATTTCAACAATGCGTTTTGCTGCGGAACGATTACCTCATCACCGTTATAATGCGCTTTTTTATTCCGAAGTAAATATTTGTTCACTTTCTCTGTTGGAAAAAAGAATACACAAAATGCTAAAGATAAATACGGAAATATCCCAATATGAAATATAAAGCTATTGAATAAATGAAAGAATATCGCTAGTATAAAAAACGGAAGTCTAGTCCGCTTCCATAATAACATCGGCACTATTAATAAGTCGAAAATTAAACCGAAATAAGCAATAACCCATTTTATCCAATCTCGCTGAAGAAATTCGCCTACTAACCAGAAGTTTCTTTTTCCGTGCATTAACATCGCTGGCACTGTGGCATCCAACCAATCTGGATATAATTTAGCAATTGATGCAAAGGTGTAGACAATAAATAATTGCAAAACGATAAAAAGCCAAACCCATCTTGGCATCGATAGTGATCGAATGGCCTTATTTTTCCAGGCGTCGTAAGATAATGCTCTATGCGCCGGTAAAAACACCATGATAAAGCATAGCAACATTAAAAGATAATAGTGATTGTTGTAAGACGACTTTTGCATTAAATAAACCGACGCCCACATAACTGTATAGCAGGCCATCGAAAATCGATATTTAAAACCAATCATCACCAAAAGGCCAAAAACACCCATTAGGCCATAATAGTAATACATAAGATCTCCCGGCAATGGCTGCAAAAATTCGAAACCTATAAAATTGAAGGTAAAATCTGGTTCTACTAATGTGCGTCGCACCCAACCAGTAAAAATTCCTCCAAAAGCCTCAAGCGCAATTAATAATCCAAATGCTATTCTAAAAAATATTAATCCAGAATTATCTATCTGCTTAAAAAGCCATTTATTCCACATAGTTATCTTTTATATATTGATTGGAAAATGCTTGATCCTGGCGCATAGCCAATTTTAATTCTTCAACCGAATCAAATTTTTTCTCATCTCTAATTCTAATCAGTAAATCTATCTTAATAATTTTTCCGTAGAGATCTTTGTCAAGATCAAAGAAATAAGTTTCGATGGTTTTTGAAACGCCTCCAACAGTAGGATTAGTACCTATACTCATCATCCCAAAGAAATTTTCACCGTCTATTTTAGATCGCACTACGTAAACGCCATTTTTAGGAATAAGTTTGTAATCCTCTTCAACCTTTATATTAGCTGTAGGAAAACCAAATTCTTTTCCTAAACCACGGCCTCTTACCACTTCTCCTTCTACAGAAAATGGATGTTTTAAATAAGTATTTGCTTTTTCTACTAAGCCTTCTTCCAAAGCATTTCTAATCTTGGTAGAACTTACAGCAACTTCTTCGATATCCTGTCTTGTGATTTCTTCAACCTCAAAATCAAACTCTTCTCCAAAAGCTTTAAGGTCGTTAATATCTGCGGTACGATTTCTACCAAATCGATGATCGTAGCCAATAATCACTTTTTTAGCTTTAAGTTTTTCCACCAAAATTTCTTTTACAAATTCTCTAGCGCTTAATCTGGAAAACTGCATGGTAAAAGGATGGATTACCAAATGATGGATACCACTTTGTTCTAAAATTTCGGTACGCTCAAAAATAGTATTAATTAACTTTATACCACTTTCTTTTTGCAAAACCATTCTGGGGTGCGGAAAAAATGTAAGAATTACAGATTCTAAGTTATTGACTTTTGCACTATCAACTAAACGTGCTATAATTTTTTGATGCCCTGCATGCACTCCGTCAAACGTACCAATGGTTACTACCGTTGGTTTCTCACTCTCAAACTCGTGTGCTCCTGTATGTATTTTCAAGGCTTCCTATTTTCCGTTAAATGAATTCATTGTATTAGAAACTCCCGCTGTACCAAAGGACGTTACTAATTCAGCCGATTTTTCTAATCGCTCTGGCATCTTTTTACGCTCCTCTTCGTCCCACTCGCCTAGCACGTAATCTATTTGCTGTCCTTGAGAAAATTCAGCACTTATACCAAATCTGAATCTATTATACTTAGTTGTATTCAGTTGATTTTGGATATCTTTTAAACCATTGTGCCCTCCATCGCTTCCTTTGGTTTTTAGACGCAAAGTTCCAAAAGGAAGATTAAGATCATCGGTCACTACAAGTAAATTCTCTACAGCGATTTTCTCTTTCTGAAGCCAATAATTTACGGCCTTCCCGCTAAGATTCATATATGTACTTGGCTTTAACAAAACAAAGGTTCTACCTTTAAATCGAAATTGAGCAACATCACCTAGTTTTTGTGTGATAAAAACAGCTTCGTGTTTTGCCGCTAATTCATCAAGAATTTTAAAACCAATATTGTGGCGTGTATTTTCATATTTTGGACCAATATTACCAAGGCCCGCGATTAAAAATTTCTTCATGGGATCTATATCTTCTTCTGTAGCTTTATTACTTTTTAAAATTCTTCCGAAGAACGACAGCATTTTATTTCTTTTGGTAAAGATAAAATTTTCACCTTGCTTTTAATAACGCCAATGCTAAAGTTCTTGCAAAAAAATATCCCGTATCAAAATTGATACGGGATATTTTAATAATATTCAGAAATAAAAGAGATTATTCTTTTACTGCTGCAACATCATCAGTTTCTGTAGATGGAACGTCTTGTGGATCTACATCGTCCTCATCCTCGTCATCGTCAATAGCAACGATGTTACGAGAAGTTCTAACCTGGCAGATTACTGTATTATCTGGGTGCTGAACTTTGTAATCTTCGCTTTCTACAGCAGTTACGTAAAGTTTTTGACCGATTTTTAATTTAGTAACATCTGCTTCGATGTAATCTGGAAGATCTCCTGGTAAACCACGTACTTTTAAGCGACGTAGGTTATATCTTAGTACACCACCATTTTTAACTCCACGAGCAACACCAACGGTATGGATTGGAATTTCCATAGTGATGTGCTTGTCGTCAAATATTTCGTAGAAATCAACGTGAAGAATATTATCAGTCACTGGGTGAAACTGAATATCCTGAAGAATTGCATTGTACTTTTCTCCACTTTTCAACTCGATTACTACAGTATGTACATCCGGTGTGTACACTAAGTGCTGGAATGAAATTTCCTCGGTTGTAAAGTGTAATGGCTCTGCATCACCACCATACAATACACAAGGAACCTGTCCAGCATTACGTAGCGCTTTAGTAGCTTTCTTACCTACGCTTTCTCTTTTAGATCCTTTGATCGTAATTGACTTCATTTTCTTATTTATTTTTAAGGAGTGCAAAATTGCAACATTTTGCTGAGATATTAAAGTCTGGTTCTAAATTTTTTAGCAGAAAAAATTTACATTAAAAATTTAGAACTAATTGAACGATTACCATGCACTCGCTGCATTACATCTGCAAAAAGATCGGCACAACTAACCACCTTTATTTTATCACATTTTTTTCTAAGCGGAATAGAATCTGTTACGATAAGCTCAGATAACTTAGAATTTTCTACACGCTCGTATGCTCCACCTGAAAGAACAGGGTGTGTACAAATTGCCCTCACACTTTTTGCGCCACGCTCGATCATAAGATCTGCGGCTTTAGTAAGCGTTCCTGCAGTATCTACCATATCATCTACCAGAACAACATTTTTACCTGTAACATCCCCAATTAATTCCATATGTGAGATTACATTGGCCTTTTCTCTTTGCTTATAACAAATAACCACATCACTCTCTAAAGCTCTTGAATACGCATACGCTCTTTTAGACCCGCCCATATCTGGAGAAGCGATGGTTAAATTATCTAAATTTAGCTTTCTTAAATAAGGAAGAAATACAGTTGAAGCAAATAAATGATCTACAGGTTTTTCAAAAAAGCCCTGAATTTGATCGGCATGAAGATCCATGGTAATAATTCTTGTTGCCCCGGCTGTTTCCAAAATGCTGGCGATCATTTTTGCAGCGATAGGAACTCTTGGCTTATCTTTTCTATCCTGCCTGGCCCATCCAAAATAAGGCATTACAGCAGTTATATGCCTTGCCGAAGCTCGTTTTGCAGCATCCAGCATTAACAGCATTTCCATCAAATTATCTGCCCCTGGATTTGTAGAACCTATAATGAATAATCGCGCGCCGCGCACAGATTCTTCGAAAGACGGCTGGTACTCACCATCACTGTAAGTAGAAGTAATTACGTTCCCTAATTCACTACCGTACGAAGCTGCTATTTTTTCTGCTAGACCCCTGCTTTGGGTACAGCTAAAAATTTTAGCTTCGGTTAAAGGAGTACTCATTGTTGTGTTGTTTAAATATTAATTAATAGTTGTGTTGCAAATTTAGAAATTAATTCTGTGTAAAGAACTTCTAATTTAAAATCTGCAAAAATCGTTTAAACAACAAGTGATCGTTTAAAAATAGCAGCCTCGACCGCCACTCTTGGCTCTTTTATTAGCTCTACTTTTATTTTGAATCGTAAAGATTGCATAACTAACATTTAAAGTTAGTATATTCACTCTAGCATCATCCAATAAGAAAACTTCGTTCGAACCATTGTAAGGCAAAACTGCAGTTTGATTCTCATCAGAATCGAAAGTCCAGTCATACATTAAACTTAATTCTAATCTTTTATTTAATTGAATCTTAAGTCCTGAAACTATATTTAAATTACTCATATTGTCTCTTAAATCCTCTCCTCTAACATTGAAATCATTTCTCACTATATTCTGATATCCTGGACCAACCACTAGATCGATATTCCTGAAGATTTCGTACCCAAGCAATAATTCAAAATTCAATTTATCTAATGTAAAAATAGGTGAGGAATTTGGAAAACTATACTCTCCCCTAGACCTATAAAAAAGAGCTTGAGGACGAATTAAAAATTTACCAAAAGTTCTTTCGTAAAAAATTCCTCCCTGCCCACCGAATGCTGCATCTGGAGCAAAATGTAAATCTGGACTACCTACTAAATCCCCATTATGAGATTGCAGAGAATAATTAAAACCTGCTGTTAATCCAAGTTTAGACTCCTGAGCGCCGACGCTCGTAAAAAACAGTAATAACAATAAGGCTAATATATTTTTCATAAAATGTAGAATTGGGGCGGGGAAATTATAAATTTTACAAGTAAATCCTAATTTAACTATAATAAAAGTTTGCTAATTAGGAACATATTAACGATTTACAATTTAAAAAGCGTTCATAAAAAATGTTAAATTTCATTTAAAAAAAACTTAAACCTCACTTATACGTAAGCCGAACAGCATAACTCAGGTTTTTACCAGAAATATAACTCTCTCCTTTTGTTAAAAACGTCAATGCACCATTATCGATATCATAGCCTTTCCATACATCTTGTATGCCACCGCCTAAGGTTATTTCTGTTTCGCTAACATTAAAATTGAAAGAGTATCTGTTCTGCCTAGTAATTAAACTACCCGTACCATCTTCATTAAAAATATATACGTTTTGATCCAGACTATTTTTTAACTGCTGTTCTAAATTCCCGATGATAGCAGGATCACTTTCATTAATATCTATAAGATTAAGCCCACTAAATTTCCATTCATCTTCATTAACAAGCCATTTTCTTCTTGTTTCTAGATCGGGTTCAGAATCATATAGGTCATCAGAATTACATGATGCTGTTAGAAAAAATAGCGAAATACTAAGGCAATAGAAGAATTTGTTCATTTATCTGAAATTTAAAACAGGCATCCAAATTAATAAAACTAGCTTAAAAAAGCACTAGCAATATTGCGTTTGTAATATATCAGCAAAAAAGAATCTTACTTATAGCTGAAAAATCTATATTATCGAAGAACCCTAATTTTTAGACATAAAAAAAGCTGAGACATTTATCTCAGCTTTTTCTTGTACCTTGGGTGGGAATCGAACCCACACTCCCGAAAGAACTGGATTTTGAATCCAGCGCGTCTACCAATTCCGCCACCAAGGCTATTGGACGGCAAAATTAAAAAATTATTCGATATTCAACCTATTTTTGGATAAAAATATAATTATAAAACAGGGAATCTTAGCGCTACCATATTTAAAAAAATCCATCTCCCGGGAGAGAGATGGATTTAACAAACTAAAGGATGAAACAAATCTTAGACCTGCTTCTTTATGTTCTTAAAGAGCGAACTCTTTAAGTTGATTGTAAATTGGGATAACTTACAAACAGAATCAATGTCAAAAAAACAGAAATTATATTAAAAACCTGTTAGCTGCAATTCATCTAAATGTAAAGTTTAGTTTCGGGAATTGTTAGCAATATTACCTAAAGATGAAGAACCTTTAGAAAGAAACCCTATTCTAATTCATATAAAATTAACTTCTAAAAACTAAGAATTTCAACACGAGATCATTATATTTTCAAATTCAACTAAAAACAAAATCTCCCGACTTAAGAGGCCGGGAGATTAATTTCATAAAAATGAAATAGAGAATTGAACGAAATACTTCATCAACACTATTAAGAACTGCTAGCATTATGAACTATTAATCCAAAAGTATTTATTCTCTGATTTCAGCAACACCCCCTTCTTAGGGTATTTTTAAAATTTGTATTTAGATTGTAAAGCGTAGCGCAATAATTCTCCCGGGCCATGAAGATCTAATTTCCTAATCATGTTTTTACGATGTGTTTCAACCGTAGTTTTGCCAATAAACAAAGTATCAGCTATTTCTTGATTGGTTTTCCCTTTACCTATCAATTTTAAAATTTCAATTTGACGCTTGGTAAGGATTCCTTTGCTCTCGCCTTTAGAAGCTTCTGTAGTTACACTTAAATTAGGATCGTAATATAATTTTCCTTCAGAAACATCTATAATCGCTTTTTCCATTTCTGCTAAAGATGAGTTCTTCAGCAAATATCCTGTTGCCCCGGCTTGTAGCATTTTATCGACCGCCTCGTCCTGATCGAACATACTAAAAGCGATAATTCCGATTCTGTCAAATTTCGCTTTAATCAATTTCGCAGCTTCAATCCCGTCCATCACTGGCATTTTAATATCGGTTAATACCACATCGGGAATATACTTTTCAACCAATTCCAATAATTCTTTTCCGTTTGTCGCCTGGCCTATAATCGAGATCTGGTCGTGATATTTAAAATACGCTAAAATTCCGTCGGCTACGGCTAAATGGTCTTCTGCTAATACTACTCGTATCATGATACTGGTATATCTAAAATTACTGTTGTGCCGCCATCAGGCTGACTATCGATTTCTACCTTTCCGCCAATATGTTCAATTCTTTTGATAATAGAGCCTAAGCCCATACCATTATTCTTCTCTTTTAGTTTTGAAGTATCAAAACCTTTACCATCGTCTTCTACCATAATATTTATATGATCGTCGAAAGCGGTAAGGTGAACAATTATTTCTGAAGCTTCTGCATGCTTTATTACATTGGTAATAAGCTCTTGCACAATCCTAAAAATCGTTATTTCGAGGCTGGTTTCTAAACGGCGCTCCATATCGTGATCCTCAATTTGAATCACCAAACTATTCCCTACCGAAACTTTCGCCGCATAATTTTTTAAAGAAGGCACCAAACCTTCACTGGTTTTTAAGCCGGCATTGCGCTGGTGCGCATAATTGCGCACTTGCTGATAGGTTTCATCTAACAGCGAATCGGTTGTTTTAAATAACTCATCCTGCTCGTCGCGTAAGCGACCTGTTTTAATTTTTAAATTCTGAAAATGAAGTTTTAAAGTAGCCAATAAACCGCCTAAATTATCGTGAAGATCGTTTGCTATTTGCTGGCGTTCTTTTTCCTGGCCTTCTAACATCGCATCTAAACCGGCAAGCTCCTGATTTTTTAATTGTTTTTCTAGTTGATTTTTCTCTAAAGCCGACTGTTTTATCTGAAGTTGCTTTTTTGCCATCCGGTTACGGTACACCAAATAACTAGCGACCAATAGCAGTACTAACAAAATTATACCTGAAAACAACCAAGTTCGATATTGTTTTAAACGAAGATTTTCATTTTCTTTTTTCTGAACCTCATACTTGGTTTGGATATCGTAAATCGCTTTTTCCTGATCTTCCAGGTTTAAACTATCCTGATAGGCTTGGGTTAATTTATAATACTCTAAAGCTTTAGCCGGTTTATCGGCAAGCTCGTAGGTTTTTGCCATTAAATTATATAAAAAGCGTTTGCGATCTTTACGATATTCTTTTCCTAAAAGTGAATCTGCCTTTTGATAACTTGCAATAGCCTTGTCGTACTCGCCTAATTTTTTATAGGCACTAGCCGTATTTAGATAGCTTGATTGTAAATCTTTTGGTTTCTTGTAAAACTTCCTAGAACGATCAAAGTAATACAAGGCTGAATCTTTATAAGCTGTAAATTCCATATATAGAACCCCAAAATTATTAAGCATTTGAGCTTCAGACAAGGTATCTTTATCTGTTTTTATTAACTTTAAAGCTTTTCTGAAGTATTTAAACGAACTATCTACCGTTTCTTTTTTGGCAAAATTAACAGCTATCCGTATATAGGCTTTACGAAGATTTTTGGGTTTGTTTTGTGAAAGATGATAGTCTAAATAATCATTGAGAAATTCCTCATAATGTAAATGGTCACTACCAATATTTTTTACTACCTGAAACAACTCAAGATTTATCGTTGCTACCTTCTCTAAACTATCTATTGCAGTGTATAGTTTTTTGGCTTTTAATAATAAAGGATAGGATTCTGAATCTTCCCTTCTGAATTTATAATTAGAAGCTTGTAAATAATAAAACCTGGCTTTTTGAGGAACCGATAATTTAATGGTGTCAACTTCTGCAAGAAGATCTAAAGATATTTGATAATTATCCGCTTGTTTAGAAGCTTCCGCTTTATCCAACAGCTCTTGCTGCGCAAAGCAAGAAACCAACCCAAAAAATAAAACTCCACAAAAAGCCAGTAGTTTTTTCATTATCCCACTCCTTGTAAGACACCTTCCCCTACGGTTTCTTCGTCTTCAGGATCACCAACACCGCCGCCTTCTTTCGTTCCGTTTAATTGCCAATTAATTATAAACTTGAAATAAGAACCATTCTCATCTTCTTTTAAAACAAATGGTACAGATACTGTTTTTGAAATTGGCGATGGGGTAACATTGTCGTTATCTATTTTTACCAAAAGTTGAATTTTTAAAACTTCCGGCAAAAGTGTACTAGTTCCAATAATATGATACTCGTCGACATAATTAAAATTTTCCGGTAAATGTAAATCTACTGTGTAGCTGCTTTCTCCTTCAGCTTTCTGTAAATTATCCACGTAAAATAGCGGATAGTTGTTAGTGTTACTCATAATTAAACTTCGATTTTTATTTAGCTTAAAATTAACAAATATTATAATCAAAAAAAGTTTACTTTAACTTTTATGAAAATATACGCAAACACCCGCTTTTATTACATTTTAGAGAAAAAGTCAAGGGGGAATTTCCCCTTATTGTAGATTTAAGTAATTGTGATTGATTTTTTTTTGGAAAATCCTCTATTAAGCTTTTGTAAGAATCATCTTTCAAACTCAATAATCACAGTCAATCGAAGTAGGGAAACTATAAAAATAAAAATGACGTAGTCTCACAACTACGCCATTTTCAGACTTTAGAACAAACTTTTACAATAGACAATTGCAATATCATTTATCGATTAAAACTGCCTTGATATTCAAATCTAAAAAACATTACTATAATTCACAATATTTATTTAGATTAATTTTAAATAAATAAGATGAAAATCTTTCAATGTTCCACTTTAGTAACTCTTAACTTTGTGATTTTCTTAAGAAGTTGTACTTTCGGCAGCATTAGCCCTTTTCCCTATGTCACAATTTTGGTTATATCTTAATTTAGGCCTAAAGCATGTTTTAGATTGGAATGCTTACGATCATATCCTGTTTTTCATTGCTCTGGTAGCTTCTTATACATTTACTTCATGGAAAAAGATGTTGTGGCTGGTCACCATCTTTACCTTAGGTCACACCTTGGCATTGTTCCTTTCCACCTACGAAATAGTAATGGTAGATACCGCCTGGGTAGAATTTCTAATACCAGTATCGATTATGATCACCGCGATATACAACATTCTAACTGCTAGTAATAAAGAAAAATCTAATAATCCTACCTTACTTTATTTTACCACCGCTTTTTTTGGAATAATACACGGCTTAGGATTTTCTACCTACTTTAAAATGCTTAGTAGCGGGTTTTCTTCAAAAATATTTCCTCTCTTAGAATTTGCCTTAGGTATAGAGTGCGCACAGGCAATAGTGGTTTTATGCGTTTTAATATTAGCTTTTATAACACAAAATTTCTTCCGAGTATCCAAAAGAGACTGGGTGCTTATCGTTTCAGCTATCGTTGTAGGTATTGTACTTCCTATTCTAAGAGAAAATTTCAATGCGATTTAATTAATTTTAACGCGTTAAAATTGGTTTAACCTGTAGCATACAATATTTTAGCGTTCCTTTACCTAAAATAAGATAAACGATCTCCCATTACAGCGCATGCAAAAAGACAAACAACTTAAATACGACAAAGCTTATTTAAGAATAGCAAGAGAGTGGAGCAAACTCTCACATTGTAAAAGAAAGCAGGTTGGTGCTGTAATTGTAAAAGATCGAATGATAATTTCTGATGGTTACAATGGGACGCCTAGTGGTTTCGAAAATTTTTGCGAAGATGAAGCTGGATATACTAAATGGTATGTATTACATGCTGAAGCTAATGCTATTTTAAAAGTTGCTGCTTCTACCCAATCTTGCCAGGGAGCTACCTTATACATCACCCTGTCACCTTGTAAAGAATGTAGTAAATTAATCCATCAGGCGGGGATCAAACGCCTGGTATATTGTGTAGATTACAAAGACAATAGCGGTCTTGATTTTCTAAAAAAAGCCGGGATCGAGATAATGCAAATAATCCAACTGGACGATTGAAAACGAATAGAAAAATATATACTCCGCTCTTATTAGGAATTGCCTGCGCTATTGGCGTTTACATGGGTGGTAAAATAAACTATTCGTCATCAGATCAGCTTTTTTCCTCCAATCCTAAAAAAGAAAAATTAAATCGTCTAATCGACTATATCGATTACGAATATGTAGACGATGTAAATACCGATAGCATAGTTGATATTACGGTAAACAATATCCTGAAAGGTTTAGACCCACATTCAGTTTATATTCCAGAGAGAGAATACGATAATGTTTCCCAAAATATGAAAGGCGATTTTGTAGGGATTGGGGTAAGTTTCTATGCTATAAACGACACCATAATGGTAATCCAACCATTAGAAGGAGGGCCAAGTGAAAAAATAGGAATTCGTGGTGGCGACCGTATTTTATATGCCAACGACAAACCACTTTTTGATCTTAGTGTTAGCAGTGATTCGTTAACCACATTCTTAAAAGGAAAGCGAGGCAGCAAGGTCGAATTAAAGATAAAACGGCCGGGACACGATAAACTTCTTACTTTTAATGTAGAACGCGATAAAGTACCTATTAAAAGTGTAGAAGCTGTTTATATGCTGAACAAAACTGTAGGCTATATAAAAATAAATCGATTTGCTGAATCTACTTACGAAGAGTTTAGGGCCGCAATCAAAGCCTTAGAAATTGCCGGTGCAAAAGAAATAGCACTAGATCTTCGGGACAATCCCGGGGGTTATCTGGCCGAAGCGATAAATATTATAGACGAGTTTTTAAAAGAAGATAAACTTATATTATTCACCAAAAACAAAAGCGGATCTATAGAAAAAACTTTTGCACAACGTGAAGGCGATTTTGAAAATGGTCACGTTTATGTTCTTATCAACGAAAATTCTGCCTCAGCCAGCGAGGTAGTTGCTGGTGCTTTACAGGATAACGATGTAGGCACCATAATAGGGCGACGTTCTTACGGGAAAGGATTGGTACAACGTGAAATGGATCTTGGCGACGGTAGCGCCGTAAGATTAACTATTGCTAGATACTACACGCCAACAGGACGCTCCATCCAAAAACCTTACGAAAACGGAAATGCCAACTACTTTAGAGACTACGAACGCCGTTATGAAAATGGCGAATTAAAAAGTGTCGACAGCATAAAAGTAGATGACTCTTTAAAATATGTAACCCCGGGCGGTAAAGTGGTTTATGGCGGTGGCGGTATAATTCCAGATGTCTTTATCCCAAAAGACATCGAAATTGAACGAGAACATATAAGTATTTTATTAAATCGTGGATTTTTAAGTCGGTTTATTTTTCAGGAATTAGAACGAAATAGATCCTACTACAATTCACTGCCTAAAAAAGAATTTGATGAAAATGTAGAGATTAACGACGAGACTATCGATCGTTTAATCGCCTACGGAAAGAACGAAGGTTTAAGTATTCGACTTACCAAATACAAGCCATTAATGATGCAGTATTTAAAAGCGGTAATGGCACAGCAGCTATTTGGTTCTAATTACTTTCAGCAACTAAAAAACGAAGGCGATCCAGTAATTGATAAAGTTTTGGAATTATCTGAAGAAAAAAACAATTTTAAAGATTAAATGGAAGAACCAGAAGTTTTATTAATATACAGCTTAAGCACCTCGCTATTCTTTTTTGTAATCGCAGTAAGTTTTCGATTGCTGGATAATAGCGCGTTCCTTATGCTGAAAAAAGAAATTTTTGTAGATTCTTCTTACGTATCAAATCATAGCATTAAAAGACATATTGTATCGCATCCTGAAGATAAGGTCTTTACCGGTAAACTAAAAAGAGCTTTATTTTACCGTTGCTTACATAAAGTTTTTTTAATACTTATGGCAACCTCCTTAGTAGTTACTATTGCAGCATTATTTTTAGAATAATTTATCGTGCACTTTAGTGTGTTCCCCATCATTCCAATCGGTAAGGATATCGGTGGCTACAGCAGCTCCACTTCCGCAGGCTATCGAATATTGGCTTCGCCATCCAGCTAAAGATCCCGCTACATAAAGATCTGGGATCACAAGATGATCTTCATTCATTAACTGAATTCGATTTTTAGAAGCTTTCGCTTTTTTGTGGGGCATTACATATTTATCCAAACCGCCTATTCTAAAATTATCAGAGTATCCTATAGCAATAACAACTTTTTTAGCCAGATATGTTTCTTTATTAGTTTTAAGCTCGTAAATCCCATCTTCATTTTTACTAATATGCTGAAGCTTCTCTTTCTTTAATTGATCTACTTTTGGATATAACTCCTCTAACTGCCGTGGTCCTTCCTCTAATAAAGCTCTACCCTCAGTACCCGGTTTTAATCCTAACACATTATTGAATAATGCGTTCTGAAGATCTGAAGATTTTTGATGAAGAACAATACCAATTTTTTTATCTTTTGCATATTCTTTCTCCAAAGCCGAACCAATCACTAAGGCACAAGACATTGCTGCAGCACCACCACCAACAATTAAAAGATCATATTCCATAATTAACTGTTGTGTTTTTTAGCAATAGCTCTAGAGACCAATAAAATTCCCATTAAAACAATCACACAAAGGCTTGCAATAATTGCGATTAAAGCCCCACCACTCTCATCTTCCATGATATGGCTACTAAAATCTAAAATGGTAATATTAAAACCAATTACAACAACTCCTAAAAAGATGATCGTGTAAATTAAATACTTTGTCATTTAAATAAACTCTGAATGTTTGCGGCAAAAAGTTTAACGGCGATTGCCAATAAAATAACGCCAAATATTTTACGGATAACACTTATACCCTGGGATCCTAAAACCCTTTCAATTTTTCCGGAGGATTTTAAAACTATATATACAAAGATAATATTGATTATGATAGCGACAATAATATTTATTGTTTCATATTCGGCCCTTAAAGATAAAAGTGACGTCATTGTCCCTGCTCCCGCCACTAAAGGAAAGGCTAAAGGCACGATTGATGCAGATTCTATAGAATCATCTTTATAAAGACTAATCCCCAAAATCATTTCTAAAGCAAGGAAAAACAGGATAAAAGCACCTGCCACCGCAAAAGAGTTTACATCGATCCCAATAAGATTAAGAATCTCTTTCCCTAAAAACAAAAAAGCAATCATTAGCAATCCTGCGACTATAGAAGCTTTCTCGCTTTGTATATGCCCTACCTTTTTACGCAAATCCAAAACTATTGGGATACTACCAATAATATCGATAACAGCGAATAAAACCATACCCGCCGTAAACACTTGTCTGAGATCGAACAATTTAAACATAATTCTAAATTTTTTGCAAAAGTAATTTTTCATAACAAATTGAGCCATTTTGAAATGGAAATATTTGCTAAATAATGAGGCGCTTTTCTTTATAAAATCAATCATAAAATTATCTTTGCCGTATGTTTCAGTTAGGTAAAACCATAGTATCAGAAGAAATTCTTAAAAAAGAATTTGTTTGTAATATAAGTGCATGTAAAGGCGCTTGTTGTGTAGACGGAGACGCAGGAGCTCCCGTAGAAGAGTATGAGAAAGAAATATTGGATAGAATTTATCCAAAAGTAAAACCCTTTCTTAGACAAAAAGGTATAGATGCCATCGAAGAACAAGGCACTTACATCACTACAGATTTTGATGAGATAGAAACTCCGCTTATCGATGGTGCAGACTGCGCCTATGTAACTTTTGATGATAAAGGAACAGCTTTATGCGGCATAGAACAGGCATACAATCAAGGAGAAATCGATTGGAAAAAACCAGTTTCCTGCCATCTTTACCCAGTTAGAGTTCAACAATATTCAGAATTTGCTGCGGTAAATTATCACCAATGGCATATTTGCGATGATGCCTGTAGCTTAGGAGAAGAACTTGGTGTGCCCATCTATAAATTTACCAAAGAAGCGCTTATTAGAAAATTTGGCGAAGACTGGTATATGGAATTAGAAAAAGTAGCCGAAAACCTATAATCTGGGCGTTGCCTTCGGCCGGGCTTTCGCTACTCGCTTTTCAAGATTTACCAATCTTGCAAGAGCTCAAACAAACCGCTCTATCCCTAACGCAAAACCAAAATCATGAACTGGGAACAACTATTATCACTAAAACGATCTGGAGATACCAACAAACGCTTACGTAAAGAGCAGGACGAAACCCGCTTAGGATTCGAAGTAGATTACGACCGTATCATTTTCTCTTCAGCTTTTAGAAGTTTGCAGGATAAAACACAGGTAATCCCACTTTCCAAAACAGATTTTGTACATACGCGCTTAACACATAGTTTAGAGGTTTCTGTAGTTGGCCGCTCTCTAGGACGCCTTACCGGCAAGAAAATCTTAGAAAAGCATCCGCATTTAAGCAATATTCATGGTTACCAGATGAATGATTTTGGTGCCATCGTAGCTGCGGCGGCTTTAGCCCACGATATCGGGAATCCGCCTTTTGGACATTCCGGAGAAAAAGCAATAGGAGAATATTTTTTAAACGGAAACGGAAAAAGATTTAAATCACAACTTAGCGAGAAAGAATATCAAGATCTTATTAAGTTTGAAGGAAATGCAAACGGATTTAAAATTCTAACTCAGGATCGACCCGGCACTCCCGGCGGATTAAGAATTAGCTATGCGACGCTTGGGGCTTTTATCAAGTATCCAAAAGAATCACTACCACACAAACCAACCGCTAACATTGCAGATAAAAAGTTTGGTTTCTTCCAGAGTGAAAAAGAAACAATGCTAGATGTGGCAGAAGAACTTGGCTTAACCAAAACCGGCAATGAAGGTAATATCAGTTTTTCACGCCATCCATTAGCGTTTTTGGTAGAAGCAGCAGACGATATTTGTTATACTATCATAGATTTTGAAGACGGCATAAACCTTGGTCTTATCGACGAAGATTATGCGTTGGAGTATCTTATTAAATTAGTTAAAGACACAATCTCGACACCAAAGTATAATTCTTTACAGAATACGGCAGATCGCCTTAGCTATTTAAGATCTTTGGCTATAAATACTTTGATAAGAGAAGCTGCAGAAATATTCCTGGAAAATGAAGATCAAATTCTTGCGGGTGAATTTCATCAGTCATTATTCGATAGAAGCAAGTACGAAGCACAGATTAAAGATATCATTAAAATAAGCGTCGAAAAGATATACCAAAGCGAAGAAGTAATCAACAAAGAAATCGCAGGCTATAAAATGCTAGAAACCTTATTGGATACCTATACTAAAGCTTTTTTGCCAGAAACAGAAGATCCAGATTCTAATTTTAATGATTTGGTGTTACGATCTTTACCAAAGCTAAAGCATTTACAGTCTGAGACTTCGGTATTTGAAAAGTTAATTCAGATTTGCTCGTACACCGCATCTTTAACCGATGGATTTACGGTTTCTTCTTTTAAAAGATACCAAGGTTCTGGTTTTTAATTTCAAATTAAAATCACACATTAAAAAACATAGGTAAACCCAATTCCCAAAAGCTGTTTCCACTGCACTCTTGGCCCTAAAGTTTCTAACTCACCATCACCATTGGTGTCTTCTTTATATTTTACATCGTCATCATAAAGGATATGAGACCCTATATTGGCTTTAATAAAATCGTTTACTTTCATATCAAAATTTAATTGCCAATCGACATCTATATTCCCGAAGTTATTTAAATAATCTGAATAAAAACTTATTTGAGTATTCATATTCACATTAGGAAAAACCTGTGTTTTGTAATCACTGGTTATCAAAAACCCAAATTCAGATCGCACTTTTTTGCCTTCTTTAATAAGATTATCGTCCTCATCATATTCTGCTCCTTCTACACCATAAGCCCCTTCATTAGCCAATCTTTGATCTAAAACAAATGTAGATTTTTCGGTTACCGGCGAGATATAGGCATTAAAATTTTCATCGGGATGAGAAAACTGAGTACCCACACCAATTAAAAGATAACCAGGCGCCATGAATTTGGATATTGCTGCATCTTTATTAGGATATTTATATCCATTTGCAAACTGTGTCCTAAAATCTATATTGCCAGAATAATACCAATTAGAAACAGAATCTGCGCGATATCCAAAAGTGGTTTTAAAGTGAATTTGATCATCGGTCTTTCTTAGTTCCTGCCCTTGTTGCGAGTTAAGACCATATCGTAAATAGAGATAATTCTTCCAGCTGGTGAGTTTCCTTTTAAAATTGCGTTCAAATTCACCATGAAACAAGGCTGATATAGAATTATTTCCACCTGCGTTCCAGTTCACAAAAGCAACTTCATTTAAATTCACTCCAACAGCATTCTTCTCAGACCAGTAAATCACAACCTTCTCCACATCTGCAGAATCTTGCGGCGTTTTTGTGGTGTCTTGCGCCGTTTGATTTTGTGCATATGCTGGTAGAGAAAATACGCCAAGAAAGAATGAAATACTAATTAAACTAAGGATTAATCGGGCTTTCATTAAGTGTTTTAGATTATTCGGATTCGCTAAATTAAAAATTAAAACAAAGATTTTATCACTTGTACTATAGTTTTAACGTCTATTCCAGAGATTTCTTGTAATTCATCAATTTTTCCATGCTCAATAAAAGTATCGGGAACTCCTAAACATTTTATTTTTCGGGAATAGTTATTCGTTGCTGCAAATTCTAAAACACTACTTCCAAAACCGCCTTTCACCACTCCGTCTTCAACCGTAATTATAGTTGTATACTTGCTGAAAATATGATGAAGCAATTCTTCATCTAAAGGTTTTATAAACCTCATATTATATAATCCTATTGGCTTTTCTGTTTCCTTTAAAGCAGCTTTTGCGTTTTTGATAATTGCTCCTATACAAAGGATGGCAATGTCTTCACCTTCGTTTTCACAAACTCCCTTTCCTATTTCCAAAGTTTGAAATGGCACCTGCCAGTTTTTCATCACGCCTCTACCTCTGGGGTAACGTATGGCGATTGGATTCGATAATCCTAGTTGAGCGGTATACAATAATTGCCTTAGCTCGATCTCGTTTGCCGGTGCTGCTACAATCATATTCGGGATAGCCCTTAAAAATGAAACATCAAACAAACCGTGATGTGTAGCCCCATCTTCGCCTACCAAGCCGGCACGATCCAAACAAAATATAACCGGTAACTTTTGTAACGCAACATCGTGAATTAATTGATCGTAAGCTCTTTGTAAAAAAGTTGAATAGATATTACAAAAAACGATAGCGCCTTGTGTTGCCATTCCTGCTGCGAGCGTCACGGCATGTTGCTCGGCAATACCAACATCGAAAGCTCTTTCAGGAAATGCATCCATCATATATTTTAAAGAGCTGCCAGTTGGCATAGCCGGAGTAATTCCTATAATTTTTCGATTTTGTTTGGCCAACTCTACCAGAGTTAACCCAAAAACATCCTGATATTTTAATGGCAATCCTTCTACATTAGAAGAGAGTAATTCTCCTGTATCTGGCTTAAATTTTCCCGGTGCGTGATATTTTACCTGGTCTTCTTCTGCTTTTTTTAAGCCTTTACCCTTCTTAGTGATAACATGAAGAAATTTGGGACCCGCCGTATTTTTAAGTTCTTCAAGAATAGCCACTAAAGCTGTAATATCGTGCCCATCAACCGGTCCAAAATAATTGAAATTAAGCGCTTCTATCATATTCCCTTTTTTGGGCTTATATCCAACTTTGGCTTTGGATAGATATTCTTTTAAAGCTCCAACGCTAGGATCGATTCCTATGGCATTATCGTTTAAAATTACCAGCAAATTAGCATCGGTTACCCCGGCATGATTTAAACCTTCAAAAGACATTCCGCTAGCGATCGACGCATCACCAATTACTGCTATATGATGCTTTTCTAAATTTCCATTTAATTTTGAAGCCAATGCCATTCCCAAAGCTGCAGAAATGGATGTAGAAGAATGCCCAACACCAAAAGTATCATAAACACTTTCTTCTCTTTTAGGAAAACCACTAAGACCATTTAATTGACGATTGGTGTGAAAATTATCTCGTCTTCCTGTTAAAATTTTATGCCCATAAGCCTGATGCCCAACATCCCAAACCAACATATCATTAGGCGTATCAAAAACAAAATGCAACGCGATGGTTAACTCTACCACACCAAGACTGGCACCAAGATGTCCCTCTTTAGCGGCCACAATTTCTATTATAAACTGCCGCAACTCGTTTGCAAGCAGTTTTAATTCCTCTTTAGATAAATGCCTAAGATCTGATGGATCTTGTATTGTATTTAAAATTGTATACGCCATAATCGTCACAAATTTAGCTTTATCCTGAAACTAAATTGAATAATTACAACTTCGTTTTTTATCTTGCTGAAAAATACTGCCGTGCTCACACCATACGATGATAATTATTTTATGAAAAAAGCCTTTGAAGAGGCTGAAATTGCTTTTGAAAAAGGTGAAATTCCTGTAGGGGTTGTTGTCGTTATTAAAAATAAGATAATAGCCAGAGGCCATAATCTTACTGAAACTTTAAATGATGTTACCGCCCATGCCGAAATGCAATCTATTACAGCAGCCGCTAGCTTTTTAGGTGGTAAATATCTAAGAAATTGCACCATGTATGTTACTCTAGAACCCTGCCAAATGTGCGCAGGTGCTTTATATTGGAGCCAGCTTTCTAAACTGGTTTTTGGCGCAAAAGACACCCATCGGGGTTATCAAAAATACGGAGTTCAATTACACCCAAAAACTAAGGTTATACAGGGAATAATGGAAGAAGAATGCGGACAATTATTGAAAAAATTCTTTGTTGAAAAACGCAATCTTAACTAGGCTCTACCTTACATAGCGTATTTTTTAAGAAAACTTTTTAGCTTACAGAACTTAAAATGTTATAGATAGTTAAAAATTAGTGTCGTCTGCGATTTTTTTTGAAATTTCACGTGCTAATTAGAGCGCAATCACGTCTTCAAAAACTACAGATTTATATATGGTAAAAAAATATATACTACAGCATTCCTATTTCAATTTGAACAAATTTTCACTTCTTTTTCTACTAATACTTGGCACGGGAATTAATCATTCTTATGCTCAAAATTCAGAAAGAAAAGTTTCCCAAACATTTTATTTAACAGGAAATACAGGTGTCGACGAAAGCGACTACACCGCACAGGTACTTTCAGCAATTAATAAAATGTCTCAACAAGATGAAAAAGCAACTTTTGTCGCTTTAGGAAATATTACTCCTAAAACCGGTTTTCCACCTAATAAAAAAGACAGAGCTAAAGTAAAAGAGCTTTTACGGAAAAACCTGATGGAACCAATGGAAAATTTTAACGGGCGAATAATTTATACCCCCGGTAAAAATGAATGGAATAAAAATGGTCATGAAAATATTGACGACATGGAGTCGTTTTTACAGGATAACAGTAAAGCTGAATTTTGGCCAAATGACGGTTGTGTTCGCGAAATTGAAGATCTGGACACCGAGAATATTGAACTTTTAATGGTAGATTCTCAATGGTTCTTAGAAGATTGGGATGAACACCTGTACATTAACAATAAATGTGAGTTAAAAACTCGAGACGAATTCTTTACCAAGTTTAAAGACGATCTTAAAGACGAACAGAACAAAACTGTAATTGTTGCTATTCACCATCCTATTTTAAGTAATACAAGACTCAGCTTTTTTGAAAAAACTGGAGGTTTTAAAAAAGAAGATTATTACAGCCAACAGCGCAAACAATTAAGAGGCACGATAGAAACACTGGCAAGTATGTTCCCAGATGTGATTTTTGTTTCAGGGAGTGATCAAAACCTTCAATTTTTATCTGATGATGGCATCCCACAAATCATAAGCGGAACCGGAGGACAGAAAACAAAAAAGGCTAAAGCCGATGAGGATGACGGGCAATTTGCATCTAGTGATCATGGTTTTGCCAGACTTACCGTTTATGACGATAGAAGTTCTGAAGTTGAATTTTATTCAGTTGAAGGTGGAGCTACTAAAAAATTATTCAGCAAAGTCATTAAGCGCCAACAAACTACTTTAGACGAGGTATCTTATCATGATTTAAGCGACTACCCTTCTACCATAGAGTCTTCTATTTACACCGAGGATGAAACTAAAAAAAGTGGTTTTTATAAATTCTTTTGGGGAGAACACTACCGTGATGTATATAGCAAAGATATTAATGCTAAAGTTTTAAGATTAGATACATTGCCCGGTAATCCTGTAGCGATTTCTGAAGGTGGTGGCCACCAATCTAGATCCATTAGAATTAAAGATGATAACGATCACGAATTTACGTTAAGAGAACTACGTAAAAGCGCTGTAAGATTTATCCAATCTGCGATTAAAAATCATTACGTAGAGGATTATATGCAAAATACTGTGGCCGAAGATTTGGTACAGGATTTTTATACTACCGCACATCCTTACGCACCATTCGCATTAAACTCGATGTTTGATACGTTAAACATTTATAATGCTGAACCAGAAATTTATTATCTGCCCAAACAAAAGAACCTAAATATTTTTAATAAAGAATATGGTGATAAGCTTTACATGCTAGAAGTTCATGCGGGTGATGAAAACAAGGACAACAAAAAATTTGGAAGCCCAGATGATATTGTGTCTACTACAGATTTGTTACTCGACATGAAAGATTCTAAAGAATACCAAATCGACCAAGATCAATTCCTAAAAGCACGTTTAGTAGATATGCTAATTGGTGACTGGGATCGTCATTTTGATCAATGGCGTTTTTCAGAATTCGAGCAGGAAGATGGTACTAAACTTTATGAGCCTATTCGCCGTGATCGCGACCAGGCATTTCCACGCTACGATGGCCCTCTAATTAAATTATTCAGTTTGGCTATTGTAGATTTCAGAAAAATGCAGGATTACGAAAAAGGGGTGAAAAATGTAAAATGGCTTAATTTTGATGGTTATCCTTTAGACCAGGCATTTATAAAAACACTTAGCTGGGAAGATTGGGAAAAACAGGTTAGATATATACAAAATCAACTTACCGACCAGGTAATCGAAGATTCTTTTAAAATCCTTCCTAAAGAAGTACAAGATGAATCTATAGACAAGATCATCGCGGCTACAAAAGAGCGAAGAGACAATCTTATGAGTCCGGCTAGACGATATTTTGAATTTCTTAATCGCTTCCAGGTAGTTACAGGAACCGAGGAGAAAGACAACTTTCTAATTACAAGAAAACCAGATGGTAAAACAACAATTTCTATTGAAAGTGAAGATGAAGTTGTTTTTGAGCATACTTACGATAAAAAAATCACAAAAGAGATTTGGTTGTATGGTTTAGATAGCAAAGATGATTTTAAGATCGTAGGTGATGGAGACCATTATATCAAATTAAAAATTATAGGTGGTGAAAATAATGACACTTACAATTTTGAAAATACCCGTAATGCTAAGCTTTACGATTACAAGAATAAAAAGAATACCGTAAAAGGCAACAGCAATAAATGGTTGGTAGACGATTATGATATCAATAATTACAGTCCTGAAAAGAGAAAATACAGCACAAATGTTATATTACCAAGCGTAGGATGGGATCCAGATGCAGGTTTTAAAGTTGGAGTTAGAGACACCTACACCACTTATGGCCTTGCCAATAATCCATTCGAATCTCAACATCAGTTTGAAGGGGCTTTTTATGCTGCAACTTCTGGATTCGAATTTAATTACACGGGGGAGTTTGCGCATATCTTCCATAACTGGAATTTTGGTATCGAAGCCGGAATTACCAGTCCAAATTACGCGATAAACTATTTTGGAACTGGCAATGAAACAAGTTATGACGACGATGCTGTTGACAGAGATTATAACCGAATAGGAATCGCACAATGGAATTTCGCCCCGTCTTTAATTTATAGAAATGGATCTGGGCTTAACTTTAAGATCAAGCCATTGATAGAGTCTCATGAAGTAGATTACAAAGAAAACGAGGCAACCGGTGAATTTTTCGATGTTGATGATGATGTTTTTGAAAACCAGATTTATGCTGGTGGAGAAGTTTCTTTTCAATATAAAAATAAAGGAAACGAGCTTTCTTTTATAAGAAGAGGTCTTCAGTTTGACGTTGCCACCGGTTACAAAACAAATATCGACGAGTTCAATAATGAATTTATTTACTTAAAGCCATCTTTATCTATAGATTATCCTTTACATTCTAGTGGATTGGCTGTACTAGCTACCAAAATTGGAAGTAATATGATTTTTGGTGACAATTACGAATTTTATCACGCTGCAACTTTAGGAGGTAATCATAGCTTAAGAGGTTTTAGAAACGAAAGATTTAACGGAAAAACTTCTTTATATCAAAGCACCGATTTAAGAGTGGGAATAACTAAATTTAGAACTAATTTTGTTCCGATAAGAATGGGATTCACTCTAGGCTTTGATTATGGTCGCGTTTGGGAAGATGACGATAATTCTGAAAAATGGCATAACGATTTTGGAGGTTCTATATTTATTAATGGATTTAATGCTTTATCTGGTAATTTAGGACTTTATCACAGTGAAGATGGAAATAGAGTGATGTTTACACTAGGATTCAATTTCTAAAATTACCAAATAAATGAATGTAAATAAACCGGTATTTAGTTATATCGAATTTTACGAATGGACCGTTCAACTGGTAAATAACAAGCAAACTTCAGGTGAAAAGCAAACCGAAAACTTGGTGAAATTTACCGAGCTTAATGCAAGCCGAATGAAACGGCTTAATAAAACGAAATTAATTCCTGAATTAGAGAATGTCGTTACCGGGCTTAAGAAAAAGCAAGTTTGGTATGTTATTACTGAAGCCTGGTGTGGCGATAGCGCGCAAAATTTACCGATAATTGGCGAAATAGCTTCCGCAGGAAATAAAATAGATCTTAGAGTAATTCTTAGGGATAAGAACCCAGAGTTTATGGATAAATATCTTACTAATGGAAGTAAGTCTATTCCTAAGCTTGTTGCTTTTTCTGAAGAGGGTGTAGAATTGTTTACTTGGGGACCAAGACCTGAACCCGCCCAGCAATTAGTACTGGATTGGAAAGAAAATCCTAATGGAAGAGATTTTGAAGACTTCGAAAGAGAGCTTCATACCTGGTATGCAAAAGATAAAACACATACACTACAAAACGAATTCTTGGAGATACTGAGTTCTCTAAAATATTAAAAAACAACGCCTGAAATTATTCAATTTCAGGCGTTGTTTTTTATCACCTCTGCAAGCTCATCTATATTCTTAAAGCTTAAATCAGCAGGCTTTGCCAAGGGATATTCGTTCTTACCATCTCTTTCAATAAAAGCCGTTTTTAAACCTGCTTTTGCAGCTCCTGCAATATCCCATCCATGTGCTGTGACCATCAAAGTCTCTTGTGGTAAAAGATGATGATCATTCAGTACTTTTTGATAAGTAATCGTATGGGGTTTAAACTTTCCTACAACATCTACCGAATAAACTGCATCAAAATAGTTATCAATTTCAGCGAAACTTAATTGTGCCTCCAGAGTTTCTCTGTTACCATTGGTAAGCGCAATTAATTTTAGATTCTGATCCTTCAATTTCTGAAGTCCAATTGAAACATCTTTATAAGCAGGTAATTTACTCACCAAACTTAATGTTGAATTTATTTGATATTCAGTACAATTTTTTCCGAAGAAATCTGCCGTCATTTTAAAAACAGCTTTTGCAATTTCAGAAAAATCATTGTGAGTATCGGTTTCGTTTCCTACAAGGGAATAATGCAAAAGTTTATCAAACCAAACCTGAAAGCCGAGAGAATTATCCAACACACGATTTATCTCCTCCCTAAGTTTCTGCATATTCAATAATGTCTCATTTACATCAAAGATTATCGCTTTTAATTTCATAACTGTAATGATATAGAAAAAGTCGATAACCAGCATTATCGACCTTTTATTATTTTTAGTCTGACGCGAAGTTAGAAAGCCATTGAGAGACATGATGTTAATAGGCCGTTATTTCACGGAACTTTAAAATGAGTCCAAACTTTGTAAAAAGAAAAGGCTGCCAACAAGCGTTGATCAGCCCTTTTCTCACTCTCTCTCACTTAAAATCAATTACAAATATCTGAGTTCTTCAGAATTTGTTTCTGGGCAATCAGAATTGGGAATGATTGCCCAGAAATACATTTTAATTTCTTTTCTTGTTAGCTTTAAGACAAACAGCTGATACAAAAGTATTGATTGCTTAAATTTTAAATTGTTAATAGCTTGTTATTTCACTTTATTTTAATCTTTAAGAGCTACTTCAATTTTCTTCAATATTTTGCTCTTTACCATCCCTCATCATCATCAAAAATAGGTAATCCCCACCTTCTTCTTTAAAATTGAATTCTTCTCCAATAAGCTCCCAACCTTCAGCATTATATTTTTTTATAAGTTTTATTAATCCATTAAAATCATAATGATTAAAAAGTTTAGATCGTTTTTGTTTAATTTTCTGATAATCTTCTCCGTTTAAAGAAACATAGGCCATATAATACTTCAAGCTGTACGGACCATAAACGATGGTAAGATAATCGTTTTGAATAGCTTTATGATTAGAAGCTTCAGATGAAATTGCCAGCGAATCTTTTTCCTGGGCACTGGCAATTAAAGAACACCCAAAAACAGCTAAAAACGAAAGTAGTTTGAAAAATTTCATAAGAATAACTTTTGAAGCTTTTTAAAGCAAGAACAACTCCAAAGCCTAAAAATCGATCATATTTTTTGCAAAAAGGGAATTTCCTCCTTTAGTAAGTTCTTGTAAAATCCTCAGGAATAAAAAGTATAAAATTACCGGTACTCACTTTTTCTGGTACAAATTCTAAAGCTTCATCGTCACTTTGTTCTGCACTAATTACTGCGATCTTTAAATCGGGTTTCATTTCTTTTAAATACCAGTAAATTCCGCCATAACTCTTGCTGTGATAATCGCCATTATAATGAATAAAAAGCCCGTCTTTAGGAAGATTGTTCAGGATCTTTTCTGCCATAGTTGCATCTTTAATCGCCTGGGCTTCTACAAATTTCATGGCATCGCCCTGCATACCGTGACCATTCATCATTTTTAGCATTTCAGCATAACCCGGTGTGATGGTATCCACTTTTATAGGAAGCTTTGCAAAGTAAGATTGTGCTTCTTTAGCATAGGTTTTTAAGGTATCCATTCCATATTTTGAAACTACCGATGCATAACGTCTTGGCACATTTGTAGCCACAAATTGCAGATTATTGGTTTTGGCAAATTCAATTAAAGGTTTATAATCTGTTTTATAATTATTCCATAAACGCATTTCTTCTTCAAAACGGTTCTGCGGAATTTTATCCTGAAGGTATTCATCCAGAATTAATTGATTATCGGCTTCAAACATCTCAGCTCCCAAGACCAGATTCGAGTTTTTAGCATATAATTTTTCAGTCAGTTTTTTCTGAAGCCAATGCACTACAGGATGATCATGGAATTCTCCAAAAAGTACCACATCGTAATTGGATAAACTATCGCTCATTTTTTGAAACGAAACCGAATTTCCTTCAGTATCATAAATCGCATACGCTTTTAATTGTTGTGCATTTACCGCAAAAGTCGCGGCTAAAACGAATAAGGTTGTAAAAATTCTTTTCACACTAAAAATTTGAATCTTAAGATAATCATTTATCGCAGTGCCAGCCTTATTTAATCCCGATTATCGGTTAAAAATCCCTGCCTTTTAAAAGAACAGGGATTAAAATCAAACTAAAATAACACTCCTTAAAGAAGATCGTACCTAATCTGTGGATAACCACGTTCTCCATCAGTATTAAATAACGCGGTAAATTGCAATTTATAGAAATTACCATCTGCATCTTTTACAATATAATACCTATCTGAAAGCGCTCCTTCACTATTAGAACGCCATTCACTTGCGATTAATGCACGATCGTCGTAAACAAACTCATTTTCCTGTACATCGTCTAAAGTAAACTCATCGTAAGATGGTTCATCTGTTGGAACAGGAGCGCCACCTTCTTCTTCAGCAGGCCCTTCTGTAAGCACCATATAAACCCCTACGCCATTCAACGTATTATGTACCACATAATCTGAATATGTGACACCAGCTACCAATCCTCTTGAACTTCCGTAGTAAGAATATACACTGGTATAATTAAGATCCCAATTACCTACTCCAGGCTCAACCTCAACTTCAGTGTCGTTTTCCAAGCTAAAAGCACTAAAATTATAAGCTTCGTCTTTAGTAATTACCACTTCTTTGTGTGTATCTGAACTTAGGGGAGCATATTGCAATACATAATCGTTGTTATTCATGAAAACCTTGATTTTATAAAAACCACGATCTTCACCGGTATGATTTAAAGAGCCATCTTCAGAGGCTGGTGGAATTTCTTTTCCAAGGGAAACAATGATTACCTCAGCTTCTGCTTCAGTATTAGCTATATCTCCTATGGCAGTTTTATCTAGATCTCCGGTGCTATCATCAGTAAACGTAATGTTATTTTCTAGATTGCCATACATATGATATCCTACAGGAATTCCTTCTTTTAATTCGCTTAACGTACTTACTGTAACTTCTGTTGGTTGGAATCCTTGATTTAGAAATTTTAAAGTCATAGGCGCGGATAATTCGGTATCGTCATTAACTGCATCGATATCATAAATGCCTTCTAGTTTTGCGGCTGAAACTAAAATCGAGGCGTTTAGGATCACCCGGTTTTCAGTACTTACAAAACCAAGTTCCCAGCTATCGCGACGAACTACGTTGGTTTCTTCGGTGCTTAAATCGATATATACCTGGTTGGGTTCGTTAGATCCGCCAGATTCTATATCTAAAACCGCGCTTTCTACCGCGGGTATTTCGATAATTCCTCCTCCGTTATCGTCATCGCTGCTACAACTAAACAGTACAAAACTTAGACAAAATAATGGTAGTAAAATGTTTCTTTTCATTGATTTATTGATTAGAATTAAATATTAAGGTTATATAAAAGTTTTAGAAAATACGAGCGGCCATACCCAAACAGTAACGAAGTCTCTGGTGCCTCGTGGCCAGGCGTAGCGGTAATTGCCGAATTGTTTACCCGAACTACATTAAAAATGTTTCTGGCACCCAGCGTAACTTCAAAACGTTTCTCAAAGAAATATTTATTGATACTGGCATCCATTAACGAGTAATCTTCCTGCGTTCCTTTTACAAACTCGTTGGTTTCGTTATCTCTAAAATATTGCTGCAACTCGCCATTGTATTTTAACAGCAGTGAAAAACGTGTTTCAGCTTTTGGCCAATAATAACGCAAAGCTGCAGTGGCATTTAAGCTGAATAAATAATCATCTGGGTTAGATGTTTCGGTTTCCAGGCTTTGTGAAATCCCGGTGTAACTAAGACCAATATTAGTTTGAAAGTTTTTATAGCTGAAGTTATTTTCAGTAGAAAATCCCAAAACTTTATATTCAGCAATATTCAAATATGTAAATTTATTATCTCCAATATTCACCCGATCTATTTTATCATCTATATCAAAATGAAAAATTTTCAAATTATTCTGAATGTGGGAATCTTTATTTAATAGCGATTTTTTTTCCGCAGAAAATAAGTAAGAGATTCCATCTTCTGGATTTAAATCTGGATTACCCTGAACATCATGATTGGCATCTATTAATTCGTAGTATAAATTTGTATACGTTGGAGTTTTATAAGCCGATCCTACCACCGCCTGAAGTTTTATATCTTTCGCTGGCTTGTAATTAGCGCTGTTAGACCAGATAAGTTTACTACCGTAATTAGAATTATTGTTTAATCGAACACCTGGATAAAAAGACCAGTTATTTTTAGCAAAAGAAAGCTGAGAAAACACATCGTAATTCCCTAAATCCTTTTCAGCAATATTATCTGAATATGCACCGCTGGCCACCGCATCGTACCCTTGCTGATAGGTAATTTCGTAACCGGCCGTAAGGTTGAAATTGGGCGATCTAGACAATAAATTTTCGAAAGTCCCTTTAGAAAACCAAAGATCACTTTCCTGATTAGTCATACTTACATCTATCCTTCTGGTTTGTTGTCGTCTAAGATCATAAGTATATTTTTCCCGATCACGCGTTTGAGTTTGATACGAAAGCGAAAGATTATAATCTACCTGATTTAATTTTCCGAATACCTGTGCTTCGTGCCGAAAGCGGTTACTTATAAACTGCTCGTCGTTAGCTGTGATATCATATTCCCCATTCTGTAGTCTTGAATTGATTGCGTGGTTATAGATATCTAACGTTTCATTATAATAATTGAATTTGTAGAAAAAATTAAAGTCGTTTTTACCATATTTCAGCATTGTATTTAAGGTATGCTGTAGTTTTGGATTCCATTCGTAACCACGGCGACCATCATTATTCACACCGTTTCCCGATAAGCCGAAATAATCTTTTCCGAAGTAATTATTCTTAAAACCTTTAAAATCGTTCCTCGAAAAATTAGCTGAAGTATACCAGTGATCTGAAATATTATGCGATATATTCAGATTTTGGATATGGCGGCCTTCATCATCAAAATTATATTCTTCACCAACCGTTTCTTCCTGCACACTTGCCCTGATATTCCATTTAGAAGGACTCGATTTTTTGGTAATAATATTAATCACTCCAGCTACAGCATTATCACCGTAAAGGACGCCCATAGCACCTTCGACAATTTCTATTCTGGCAATATCTTCAAGATTAATCTGGGTAAGGTCAATATTATTGCCATAACCGTTATCACTAACCAACGGTACATTATCGATTAATATCTTTACATAATCGCCAGACAATCCAAACATACTTATGGTAGAGCGACCATCTGCAGCATTGGGCGTAATGTTAATATTTAACTGCTGATTTAAAATATCGGCTAGATTGTTAGCCCCAACCTGATTGATCTGTTGGGCACTTATCGTCTTGACAGAAAATAATTCCTTATTTATACTATTTATGCTTTGCTCGTTTCCAAATAAAAGAACTTCGTCCAACTTGTTTACACTAACCGAATCCCTTTGTGCATAAAGGTTTCCAACGATCACGCCAAAACAAATAAAACTTGCAATTCTCATTATTTAGATTTAGTTTAAATAAATTTAATCACAAACATATTAGCTGAACTTGAATTCTCCAAACAAAAATCTATTTTATTTTTAAACAATCTAAATAAAAATAATTTTAACATTTGAAAACGGGCTTTTTTTAAAATGAATTTTACATTTGTCTTATTTAGATTTAATAAAAATTAAAAATGAAGGTATTTAAACTATTTAGTCTTCTATGTTTTATAACCATTATTGGTTGTAAAAACAGTGAATCCGATACGACATCATCACAAAAATTCCAATCAGAAAAATCAGAGGAACGACTTATTAGCCTTAATGGAACGCTAAGCGAAATTATTAGCGACTTAGGCCATCAGGATCAAATTGTAGCAGTAGATGTTACCAGCATGTATCCAGAAAACTTAAAAGAAAAGGCTACCGACCTTGGCCATGTGATGAATTTAAATGTTGAAGCCCTGCTGCAACAAAAACCCACACAAATCTTCGCGGTAAAGAAAGAACTTTCAGAAGATATTATTTCCCAGCTTAATGATGTAGAAATTCCTGTTCATTATTACGAACCTGAATATTCTGTAGAAGGCGCTGAACAACTCATCAAGGCTGTTGCCAAAGATCTTGATACCGAAGCCCCTAAAAAGCTGACCAAAAACATCGAAAGTAATCTCAACAGCCTAACAGCATTTAGCGACACGCCTAAAGTAATGTTTATTTACGCTCGTGGTGCCGGCACTTTACTGGTGGCCGGAAAAGAAACACCGGTAGCAAAAATGATCGAACTTGCCGGTGGCGAAAACGCAATGAATTCTTACGATGATTATCGCCCGCTTACGACCGAAGCTGTGGCACAGGCCAATCCTGATGTCCTATTATTTTTTAACACAGGCTTACAAAGTGTAAATGGTGTAGAAGGTTTAAAAGATATTCCCGGCCTGGTAAACTCTACCGCCGCCCAGAAAGGACAGGTAATTAGCATGGATGGCTTATTATTAACGGGGTTTGGTCCACGAACAGGAGAAGCCGCAGCAGAACTTAATACAAAGCTTAGCCAGTATGCAAAATAGGTTTAAATGGTATATGTCTTTAGGCCTTATTCTATTGATTGTCGCTTTTATAGCTTCTAGCCTTTTGGGCGTATACCAGTTAAACTGGAATGATTTTATGCTTTTATTTAAAAGCATATTTGATGATACTGTTGCAGTAAATCCTACCGATGCCTATATATTTTTTGATGTACGTATGCCACGAAGCATCTTAGCAATAATTATGGGAGCAGGACTTGCTGTTACAGGAACATCATTACAGGGTATGTTTAAAAATCCATTGGCCACACCAGGAATTATTGGGATAACTTCGGGATCGGCGCTTTTTGCCGCCGTGGCTATTGTTTTGGGTGGTGCTATAAAAGAATTCCTTCCTGAAATCTTACACTATTCCTTAATTTCTATTGCCGCTTTTCTAGGTGCACTCTTAGTGATGATGCTAGTGTACAGCATATCTTTTAAAAACGGTAAAACGCATGTGGTAATTATGTTATTAGCCGGTGTTGCTATTGCTGCCCTCGCTGAGGCAACTACGGGCTTCCTAACTTTTATTTCTAAAGATGATGAATTACGAGATCTTACCTTTTGGCGCTTAGGAAGTCTTGGTGCTGCCAACTGGCCAAAAGTGATTATTCTCTTTATGATCAACCTTATTTGCATTAGTTTCTTGTTAGGAAATGGAAAGGCTTTAAATGCCATGATGCTTGGTGAAGAAAATGCCAGACATTTAGGTATTAATGTAAAAAAATACCATGCTAAAATTATCTGGTTATCATCATTGGTGATTGGCGCCTCAGTGGCTTTTGCAGGAACCATTGCTTTTGTAGGGCTTATTGTCCCATACATTTTAAGGTTACTTTTAGGCTCTGATTACCGGATCGTTTTACCACTCTCTGCCCTTTTTGGTAGTTTATTGTTGCTCACTGCAGATATTATTAGCAGAACCACATTAGCTCCCATCGAAATTCCGATAGGAATTATCACAGCTTTTATGGGCGCTCCGGTCTTTATTTTAATTCTACTTCAATTTAAAAAAGCCCTGTAATGCTAGAAGTACACCAACTAAACATCAGTATCAAGAATAGGAAGCTACTTCAGGATATAAACTTCAGCATAAAAGCAGGCGAACTTTTTGTGATTATTGGTCCTAATGGTGCCGGAAAAAGCACATTGCTTAAGGCCTTAACCGAAGAAATCAACTATTCGGGAGAAATCCATTTTCAGCAAAAATCTATTAAAAATTGGGCCACAGGCAATCTTGCAAAAACAAGAGCTAAATTTAGCCAACATCATCAACAGGATATTCCGCTACCGGTAAGCGAGGTCGTAATGATGGGACGCTATCCTTATTTTACCAGCAGGCCGGGAATTTACGATCTTAAAGTAGTTTCAGAAAGTTTAGAACTTACCGAGATGAGTCATTTTAAGAATCGTTTGTATAACCAGCTTTCAGGCGGGGAAAAACAAAGGGTGCACCTCTCTCGTGTATTTGCACAGCTAAACAACGAATTTCAGGAAAAATTATTACTACTGGACGAACCACTTAACAACCTTGATATTTATTACCAGCATAAAGTTTTAGAAGCAGTACGAGGTTTTGTAAAAAAAGGAAATATGGCTGCGATCGTAATGCACGACCTTAATTTGGCAGCGCAATTTGCAGATCGCATTCTCTTGCTTAAAGACGGGAAAACGGTAAAATATGGTACCCCCCACCAAGTGCTTACCTCCCAAACCATTTGTAATGTTTACGATTTCCCCTGCAAAGTAATGTCTCATCCTCTTGCACAAACACCTATGATCGTGTTTGGTGAAGAAAAATCAACCTCAATAATTCAAAATATTAACCCATGAGTACAACAAGCTTAAAACAACAATGGGAAACTCTTAAAGAAGAGCAACCTCAACTAAGAATACGAAATGCTGCGCAGGCACTCAATGTAAGTGAAGCCGAATTGCTTGCCACAAAAATCGATAATGGTGTTACTCGGTTAGCCAATAAACCTAAAGAAATATTACAGGAAATCGAATCTTTAGGAAAAGTAATGGCGCTAACCCGCAACGAAAGTTGTGTGCACGAAAGAAAAGGAACTTATTTAAACCCATCGATAAGCAAATCTCCAGTTGGTCTATTTGTGGGGGAAGATATCGACCTAAGAATTTTCTTTATGCACTGGGCTTTTGCTTTTGCTGTTACTGAGATGGCTCGCGGAAAAGAACGTCTTAGCCTTCAGTTTTTTGCTGAAGATGGTATGGCTATCCATAAAATCTACCTAACACCAAAAAGTGATGTCGCTGCATACTATGCTTTGGTTGAAAAATATAAAGCTGAAGTACAATCGGCAGAATTAAAAACGAAGGTTTTTTCAGAAGAAAAAAATTATAAAAGCGATGATGAAGTAGCTCTTGCCGATTTTCAGAGATCCTGGGAAACACTAAACGATACGCATCACTTTTTCGGGTTGCTTAAAAAGCACAACATTAGCCGTAACCAAGCCTTACGATTAGCACCTAGCGCCTATTACGCAGACACCATCGATAAGGAAAAAATTGTGAGTATGTTAGAAAATGTCGCGAAACAAGAAGTACCCATTATGGTTTTTGTTGGAAATCGCGGGAATATACAGATCCATACTGGTGAGATCAAAAAAACACTGTGGCACCAACAATGGTTTAATATTATGGATCCAGATTTTAATCTTCACCTAAATATGGAGCAAATTAAAAATTGCTGGGTAGTAAGAAAACCTACCGATGATGGCATCGTTACTTCTATAGAATGTTTTGATGAGAATGAGGAATTAATCGTTCAGTTCTTCGGAAAAAGAAAACCGGGGATTCCCGAAATTAAGGAATGGCAAGAAGTTGTGGCGCAACTTCAGCAATAAGAATAACAATAGGCAAGCTTAAGTTTAACAGATTTGTTCCATAAATGAGCCTGAGGATATTCCAATATCTTGCGATGCCAATAAATTTTAAGTGATGCTGGAAATCATATTAATCGTTCTGGCAGTTATTTGTTTTTTGATTATCCTGCTTCTTTATAAAGATTGTGGGATGTGTTCTAGTAAGTTTTAAAGTCGAGAAAAGGGATTAAAAGTTTAACTTCTAATCCCTTTTTTCGTTAAGACGACGTTTTTATAAATAACAATCAGAACCGTTACACTTATCAAATCTAGCAATTGAAACATTACCAGGATACCTTTTAAAGTTAATTACGTGCTGCATCAATCGACACTCAAGAGTGTTTTAAAACAAACCACAAACCAATAAATAACTTTAAATCAACAAAATAACTTTTAAATAAAATACAAAATCGATTTTTGGCAGTACATAGTTTGTATATTTAAGCTACTATATTATAAGGTATATTCCCAAATTTACTTTTTATAAACTAACCTAAAAACTATTTATTATGAAAACACAATTACGACAAACGTATTGTAAGCTAAGTTTTGTTTTTAGCTTTTTTGTGGCCAGCATCTCTTTAAATGCACAAAATTATTGCGGTTCTACACCAGTAGATGTGCACGGTAACCTAAGTGTAAGCAACACTAAAATTGTAGATAAAAATAATAATCCTGTAAGTTTTGCAGGAAATAGTCTTTTTTGGTCCAATACCGGATGGGGCGCTGAGAAATACTATAATGCTGATGTGGTAAATTGGCTAGCAAGCGACTGGAATTCAACAATTGTAAGAGCTGCTATGGGCGTAGAAGATAACGGAGGATATTTAAGCAATCCTAGCCAAAATAAAACTCGAGTTAAAAATGTAGTAGATGCAGCGATTGCTAAAGGATTATATGTGATTATCGATTGGCATTCCCACCATGCAGAAAATAACCAGCAGGCAGCTATCGATTTCTTTGAAGAAATGGCGCAAACTTATGGCAGCTATCCAAATGTTATTTATGAAATTTATAATGAACCTTTACAAGTTTCATGGTCTAACACCATAAAACCTTATGCAAACGCAGTAATTTCAGCAATTAGGAATATTGATCCAGATAATTTAATTGTTGTGGGCACACCCACTTGGTCACAGGATGTGGATGTTGCCTCTACAGATCCTATAAACGCAAATAATATCGCCTATACATTGCATTTTTATGCTGCGACACATAAAGAAAGTTTGCGACAAAAAGCGCAAACAGCGATTAATAATGGAATTGCTTTAATGGTAACTGAATGGGGCAGCGTGCAAGCAAATGGTTCTGGTGCGGTAGATGTTGCCTCTACCGATGCGTGGATGAATTTCCTGGAAGAAAATGATATCACTCATGCTAACTGGTCGATTACCGATAAAAACGAAGGATCTGCGGCTTTGGTTCCGGGAGCTTCTTCTTCAGGTGGTTGGTCATCACAGATGCTAACTGCTTCTGGAAAAAAAGTTAGAAATATTATCCAAAACTGGGAAAAATATTGTGGTAATGATAATGGTTCCGGCAACAATTCACCTTCTGTTTCGATCACTTCGCCTTCTACAAATGATAGCTTTTCAGAAAATACAACCATCACCATAAATGCTGATGCCAACGATAATGATGGTACGATCTCTGAAGTTGAATTTTTCGCCGATGAAAACTCAATTGGAACTGACACCTCATCACCTTATTCTGTGGACTGGAATGCTTCTGCAGGAGATTATTCTATAACAGCTGTTGCTACAGATGATCAAAATCAAACTACAACTTCGGCTGCCATTACAATTAGTGTAACTTCGGCTAATCAAGGTTCTAGCTGTTCCAGTTTACCGGTTTGGTCTTCGCAAGTCATTTATGCTGATGCCGGTACAAAAGTTGTCTTTAACGGAAAAATTTATCAAAATAATTGGTATAGCAACAATCAGAATCCAGAAGAGAATTCGGGACCTTGGCAAGTATGGTCTTTTATCGAAAATTGCTCGTCTACATCAAATTTTGCAGTAAATCAAAAACAAGTCGCCATATATCCTAATCCATCAAATGCTAATTTTGAAGTGAGTATGACTGAAGAATTACCGCTTCAGGAAATTAAAATTTATGATCTACAAGGAAAATTGATTGTACAAAAAAAGATACAATCTAAACAAGCAGTTAATTTCTCACTTGCTAATTATCCAGATGGGTACTATATAGTTAAACTTAAATCTACAAACAAGATCCAAACAAAACATATAGTAAAAAAATCAAATTAAAAAAGACTTATACTTACTAAGTACACCGATTTTTAATACAAAAAACCGTTAGGCATTCACAATTATGCTTAACGGTTTTTGTTTGTAGCCTCGCCAGGAATCGAACCTGGATCTAAAGTTTAGGAAACTTCTATTCTATCCGTTGAACTACGAGGCCGTATAGCACCACAAAAATAAAAATGTTTTTATTATATAGAATCACTACCCGTTAAAACTTCCCTAAGAATAAAGAGAAGCTCAATTAGAACGTGTAATTTCCAGCTAAATTCAACTTAAGTAATTATGAAACCAACCGTATTCCTTTCTTCATTCTTTTTATTAGTTATCACCGCAACCTGTAACAATCAAAAAATAACCAGTAATATGAAACTTACCGGGCTAATCGAAGCAGCAGGCATAACTTCTTATCAATATGGAAGCCATGTCTTAAAAACCGATGATAAAACTTACGCGTTAACTTCAGGAAAAGTAGATCTAACCGAATTGGAAGGACAAACCTATACTATAATCGCCGAAAAAGTTGAGGGTTATCCAGTAGATGGCGGCCCAGAATATTTAAAAGTACTGGAAATCGAAAAATAAATACTTCCCTAAATATAGGATTTGCGTATGCTAAGATTGCATATCTTTACTTGTTTTATTTATGCCGAATTACATAAAAAATAAAAGATTAATGGCTAATAGCAACTCTAATTTTTATGAAGATTTGCCGGTACTGAATATTCCGGTGAGCGAGCTTGTGGGAGATATTGGCAACTTTCATCAGGTTCCAGAAAATTGGCATATAGTGGCAGCAGATATTAAAAACTCTACTGAAGCTATTGCTAATGGAAAACATAACTCCGTCAATTTAATTGCTACAGGTTGCGTTATTGCTATGATTAACATTGCATACGAGGCAAAAAAAAATATACCTTTCTTTTTTGGTGGTGACGGCGCCGTAGCTATCGTTCCCGAAGAAATTTTACAAGAAACGCTTGCTGCGCTTCAGAAACATAAGAGAAATACTCAAAAAAACTTCAAATTAGAACTTAAAACAGGATCGCTTCCGGTTAAAACTATCTACAAAGAAAATATTCAGCTGAAAATCGCTAAACTTAAAGTGAATGCTGATATGGACATTCCTATAGTTTTGGGAGACGCTCTACATTATGCTGAAGATCTAATAAAACACACCCTTCCAAAACAAGAAATCGTTCCCAATAGTAAAGCGCTGAATCTTGATGGAATGGAATGTAAATGGGACAAAATAAAACCTCCAAAAAAGAACCAGGAAGTAGTAAGTTTAATCGTAGTATCAACAAATGATCAGGAAACATCAAAAGTCTTTTCTGAAGTTTTAAAAGCTATCGATAATATTTACGGATCCCCAAACACAAGAAAGCCTATTTCTGTAAGCAGGTTAAAACTGAAAGCTAATCTTCGTAAAATTAATGATGAAATGAAAGCCAAACTGGGTAGATTCTATCTGCCTTATATGTTTAAAAGTTGGATAATTGGGAAATATGGAAAACATATATGGCTTAAAAAACAGAACGGAAAAAACTATCTAAAAAAGATGGTGGCCTTAGCTGACACCTTAGTAATCGACGGAAGAATAAATACAGTTATTTCAGGAACACCTCAGCAAAGGGAAGCGCTTATTGGTTATCTGGACAATCTGGAAGATTCAGGAAAAATAAAATATGGAATTTATGTAAGTGAGGAAAGTATCATGTCCTGCTACGTAAGAAACATTAGCACACACGAGCACATTCATTTTGTAGACGGTGGGAACGGTGGATATACAAAGGCAGCTAAAAGTTTAAAACGCAAACTATAGATTGCTCTATTTTTTATTTCTTAAAAATGGAAAATTATCCTCCTCCAATTGCACTTCAAATTAAGGCTAAAACTTATTATTCTTGAATTCATGTTTCATTTTAGCTATATTGAAACCAATTTTGGCGAGCTTTCATAAAAGAGGAAATCGAATTTTATTTTTATAAAATTTCGGGTTTTGAGTATTTATAATCTCTCCACTAATTAAAATCCAATATTTACGTAAATGACAAAAATTAAACTTCGTTTTAGCAATATCGCAATCCTGGCCTTTATTGCTTTTAGCAGCATTGCCCTAAAGGCACAGCAAAGTGAACTTTCTGTGGAAAAAATTATGCAAGACCCAAAATGGATGGGAACATTTCCTTCCAGAATTCAGTGGGGTATGCAAAGTGAAAATATTTATTTTCAGTATAACTTAGAAAACGATCCCGATGATTCTTTATACAAGATCAATCTTTCTAAACAGTCGAAGATCATAAAAGTTTCTCAGCAGGAAAAGGAAAATATGATTCCGCGTTACGTCGATTATAACAACAAGAAAACCGAAATGCTTTTTACTGAAGATGGGAAACTATTTTTATATAATATCAGGAAAGATTCTAAAACAGAATTAATAGACCTTGGAGAGCGAATTCAGAATCCTGAATTTATGGCAGACGAATCTAAAATCTCGTTTATCTTAAATGATAATGCCTTTATCTACGATCTTGAGGATGGTAAGATTATCAAATTAACCAATATCAATAAAGGCAAAAAACCTGAAGATAGAGAAGAAAAACTTTCAGAAAAAAATCAATGGATTCAGGATGAGAATCTTGATCTTTTACAGGTTATTAATGAGCGTAAAGAAAAATCTGAAGCTTCAAAATCCTATCGCGAAAGTATTGCTCAGGACGAAGATTATGCCTTCTATGCCGGTGACAAACAAATATCCGGGCTTAGCATTTCTCCTAACGGAAAGTATGTGAGTTTCAATTTAATTAAAAGAGAACGCGGTGATAATACCGAAGTCCCAAATTATGTAGACCAATCTGGATATACTAAAGATTTACCTGCACGCTCTAAAGTAGGCGACGATAAAACCGAAGTGGAACTAGCTCTTTATAATGTTGAAAAAGATACCGTTTTTATAGTAGGTACAGATGATCTTGAAGGCATTAAAGACCTACCAGATTACGTAAAAGATTATCCAGATAAAGAATGGGAAGAAAAAGTTCGTGAAGTAATTACCTCACCAGCCTATTTTTCTGAAAACGGTGAAAAAGCTATTGTGAGCATTCGATCTAAAGATAACAAAGACCGCTGGATCGCCCAACTTAATCTTGAAGACGGAAGCCTTAACACTTTAGATCGCCAACGCGACGAAGCTTGGATCGCAGGCCCGGGTCTTGGTTGGTCTTTTGGTGGCGGAACTTTAGGTTGGCTGCCCGACAACAAGCATATTTATTTTCAATCTGAAGCTACCGGATATTCTCATTTGTATCTTCTTAATGTTGATAATGGAGAGAAAAAAGATCTTACTCCTGGTGATTATGAAGTTTTTGATCCCGAATTATCGAATAATAAAAAATACTGGTATTTAACCACTTCTGAAGAAGGCCCAGACGTTCGCCATTTTTACAAAATGCCGGTAATGGGTGGTAAAATGGAAAAACTTACCAACATGACCGGTAATAACCAGGTTTATCTTTCTCCTGATGAAAAATATATGGCGATCTACTATTCCTTCAGTAATAAACCCTGGGAACTTTATCTTAAGAAAACAGGGAAAGGAGAAGCAAAACAACTAACTAGCGGACAATCTGAAGCATTTGCCAGTTACAACTGGAGAACTCCTGAACTTATTAAGTTTGAAGCTGAAGATGGAGCAATGGTTCCGGCAAGATTATACACGCCAAGCGAAGAAACTAAAAACGATGCTGCCGTTGTTTTTGTGCATGGCGCCGGTTATCTACAAAACGTACACCAGTGGTGGTCTTCATATTTTAGAGAATACATGTTCCATAATCTATTAACAGATTTAGGGTATACTGTTATCGATATTGATTACCGCGGGAGCGCCGGTTATGGCCGTGATTGGAGAACCGGGATTTACCGCCAAATGGGAGGTAAAGATCTTTCAGACCAGGTAGATGGTGTAAAATATTTAATTGAAAACCATGGAATCAACCCTGAAAAAGTCGGAATTTATGGTGGAAGTTATGGCGGATTTATTACTTTGATGGCCATGTTTAACGAGCCAGATACTTTTGCTGCAGGTGCTGCGCTAAGATCGGTAACAGATTGGGCACATTACAATCACGGATACACCGCGAATATTCTTAATGAGCCAGTAAATGATCCTATTGCCTACCGAAGATCTTCCCCAATTTATTTTGCTGAAGGTTTAGAAGGTGATTTACTTATCGCCCACGGAATGGTAGATGTAAACGTACATTTTCAGGATGTAGTACGACTTTCACAACGGTTGATTGAATTAGGAAAAGACGATTGGGAAATGGCGGTTTATCCAGTAGAAGACCATGGTTTTGTTGAGCCAAGCAGTTGGACAGATGAGTATAGCAGAATTCTTAAGCTTTTTAATGAAAGTCTTCTGGATAAATAGATATTATGGATATAGACTATGTTAGGAAACAGTTTCCGGCACTCGATAAAGACTTTGTCTTTATGGATAATGCCGGTGGCTCCCAGGTTTTAGGAAAAGTCATTGAGCGTATCAATGGCTATTTAATTCATCATAACGTACAACTTGGTGCATCTTATAAAATTAGCAAAGAAGCTGGCGAAAAGCTAGCCTGGGCAACCAAACAAATCGCAAAATTTATAAATGCTCAGCAAACCGAAGAAATAATCATTGGGCCTTCTTCGAGTATGCTCTTTAGAATTTTGAGTATCTCCCTTAGCAAAAAATGGCAGGAGGGAGACGAAGTAATCGTCACTAATACAGATCATGAAGCCAATGTTTCTCCATGGACAGATTTGGAAGAAAAAGGAATAAAAATTAAGGTTTGGAAAGCCAATCCAGACACGATGGAATTAGAACTTTCTGAACTTAAAAAATTACTTTCTAAAAAAACCAAACTTGTTGCCATTACGCATTGCTCTAATATCTTAGGAACAATAAATCCTATCAAGGAGATTGCTGAAATTACACACCAAAACGGTTCGCTTATCTGCGTAGATGGCGTCGCTTACGCACCTCATCGCCAAATTGATGTCCAAGAACTGGATATCGATTTTTATACCTTTAGCTGGTATAAAACCTATGGCCCGCATTTAGCATTGATGTATGGAAAGTATGATTTGCTTTTAGAAATGGCCGGGATTAATCACTATTTCTTCAAAAAAGATGATATTCCATATAAGTTTCAGCCGGGAAACTTCAATTTTGAGCTCACATACAGTCTTTTAGGAATCACTGAATATTTTAAGGAATTTTATAAGCAACACTTTCCAAACGATAAAGACTCTTCAGTTTTAATGCTGAAAAAATCTTATGAAGTGATTGCAAAGCACGAACAGAAATTAGCGCAAAGACTTCTTGATTTTTTAAATAAAAATCCCAAAGTAAAGATCATAGGAAATCCTGAAGCCGATGCCACTAAAAGAGTACCTACAATTTCTTTTGTACACAACGAGCTTTGTAGCAATGAAATTGTTGAGCAAATCGACGAATATCGAATCGGAATAAGATTTGGTGATTTTTACGCCAAAAAACTGATTGAAGATTTCGACTTAACCGAAAAAAATGGTGTAGTACGTACCAGTTTAGTGCATTACAATACTGAAGAAGAAGTACAACGACTTATCTGGGCACTGGGTAAAGTAATTTAATTTGACTGCTCCGCTTTTAGATTTTAGAACATAGATTAAAAGACGAGGGCTGAAATTATCGAATTTCAGCCCTCGTTTTTTTTATCACATTACGAGATGCTGAAACAAATTCAGCATAACGATTTGAGTTTATTTCGATCTTTAAATTGAACGCTCACGAATTTGCATTATCCAATTAACGCATCAGCAAAATTTCAATAAAAAATTATATAATTTTAGTCTCGCTTATTAGTCTATATTCTACCCTCTAGCAGCACAGCGATCTAAAATCTAATCTCTAACTCAACGCTTGTTTTAAGTCTTCTACTAGATCTTCACCATCTTCAATCCCTACACTTAATCTTATCAAACTATCTACAACACCAGTTTTTGCGCGTTCTTCTGCTGGGATTGAGGCATGCGTCATACTCGCGGGATGTCCTGCCAACGATTCTACCCCTCCTAAAGATTCAGCTAAGGTGAAAACTTTCAGATTTTCGAGTATTTTAACCGCACTTTCTGCGGTTCCTTCCGTAGTAGAAAAAGAAATCATTCCTCCAAAACCTTTCATTTGCTTTTTGGCGATATCGTGGTTTGGATGATCTTCAAAACCTGGCCAGTTAACTTTTGCAACTCCGGCATGCTCTTTTAAGAACCGAGCTACTTTTTCTCCATTTTCGCAATGGCGCTGCATTCTAAGATGTAAAGTTTTTATTCCGCGCAACACCAAAAAGCTATCCTGCGGTCCACAAACAGCTCCACTCGCATTTTGGATAAAATATAATTTATCTGCCAGATCTTTATCTTTCACTACAAGACTACCCATCACAACATCACTATGCCCACCAAGATATTTTGTAGCACTGTGCATCACAATATCGGCTCCTAGATCTAAAGGTTGTTGCAAATATGGCGTCGCAAAAGTGTTATCGACCGCTAATAAGATATCATGTTTTTTAGCAATCTTAGCTGCTGCTTCGATATCGATAATATTCATCATTGGATTAGTTGGAGTCTCCACCCAAATCAATTTTGTATTTTCATTGATATGCGATTCGATATTTTTAGCTTCCTGCATCCCAATAAAGTGAAATTTGATGCCTAAATTTTCAAATATCGAGGTAAATAAACGGTAAGAGCCACCATAAAGATCGTTGGTACTTATAATTTCGTCTCCCGGTTTAAAAAGCTTCAATACAGCATCGATAGCAGCCAAACCAGACCCAAAAGCCATCCCAAATTTACCATTTTCGATACTGGCTAAAGAACGCTCTAAAGCAGATCGAGTTGGATTTCCACTTCTGGAATATTCAAAGCCTTTATGTCCTCCAGGTGTACTTTGTGAATACGTACTGGTTTGATAGATTGGCGGCATTACAGCGTTGTATGCAGGATCTGTATTTTCCTGCCCGCCGTGTATGGTTTTGGTATTAAATTTCATAACAATAATTTTATTGGTTTATAGCGAAAAACCAGCTTTAGAAGCTGATTTTCATTGCTATTAAAAATCTTATTAGCAAAAATAAGCTTCGCATTGGCAATGCCAAAATTGCTGCGTACTTTAGCAAAACAATAACCTAAAACCTGAAAACCATTTTGAAAAAATTTCTTTCTGTGTTGCTTGCCAGCCTTATGATTTTTGCCTGTGAAGAAGAGAAAAAAGAAGCCCTTGTTTTCACCAATTATAACGTAGAAAAAGCCTACGAAAAATGTAATCCAGAGAAAGGAAACTGCACTTTTGTAAACCTTAATTATCCTGTTGCAAAAGGAAAGGAAAATGTCGCTAAAAAGATCAACGATTCTATAGAAGCTCATATTATCCAACTTGTTTCTGGTTTTAATCCCGATGATAAGCCTGAAACTATGGAAGAAATGGTAGATGGTTTTATTGCAAATTATGCTTCTTATCGAGAAGATTTTCCAGATTCTGATATTCCCTGGGAGGCGACTGTTTTTGCTGAAATCACTGAAGAAAACCCAAAATTGCTAAGCATCGATTTTAATGCTTACACCTTTACCGGAGGCGCGCATGGCTACGGAAGCAACACGTATATGAATTTTAATCCTGAAACCGGGAAAGTTTATACTCACAAGGATTTATTTACTTCAGAATTTAAAGATTTCGTAGAAAAAGATTTCAGAAAAAAAGAAGATATCCCGCAAGATAAAAACATCAACAGCACCGGAATGTTCTTTGAAAATGACGAATTTAATCTTCCTGTTAATATTGGATTTAGAGATGATAAATTGATCTTAACTTACAATCCATACGAGATCGCCGCTTATGCTGAAGGACAAAAAACTTATGAATATGATCTGGAAAAAATTTCAGAATATTTAAAAATAGATCTTTCAGCAACCGAATAAATTGCAGAAGCTCTTATAAAATTTTTTCTTTGCAATCCTAAATTGAAATAAAATGAAAAAGATCTACTACCTGTCTACCTGCGATACCTGTAAACGAATTTTAAACGAGATCGAAGCTCCGGCAGCATTTAAACTTCAGGACATCAAAGCCAATGCCATTACAGAAACGCAAATAGAGGAAATGCAAAAACTTGCAGGTAGCTATGAATCGCTTTTCAGCAAAAGAGCACGACTTTATAAAGAACGTGAGCTTAAAAACAAGGATCTTAGCGAAGAAGATTACAAAGCTTTGATCCTGGAACATTATACCTTTTTAAAACGTCCCGTAATAATTAACGATGATGAGATCTTTATTGGCAATGCTAAAAAAAATGTAGCGGCCGCTAAAGATTCTATTCATGGATAAGCGTTTGCCGGCGATCCTCGCCGCAATTGGTGCCAGTGCAATCTATGGGTTAAATCATACTATTGCCAAAGGCGTAATGCCCGCACATATTGAAGCTTTTGGCTTTATTATGCTTCGGGTTTTAGGTGCTGCTATTTTATTTTGGTTATTAAGTCCGTTTGCTCCAAAGGAAAAAGTCGATAGAAAAGACTGGCCACGAATGTTGGCTTGCGCAATTTTTGGAATGTGTATAAATATGCTTTTCTTTTTTAAAGGATTAAGCCTTAGTACACCAATTAACAGCTCCGTAATAATTACCCTTTCCCCCGTAATGGTGTTGATTTTAGCTTCTTTTATTCTGAAAGAAAGAATCACGCTTATTAAAGGAATTGGTATTGCTATGGGACTTTCTGGAGCATTAGCCTTAGTGCTTTTTAGCAGCGATAGTGTTTCTAATGCACCTAATATTCCCTTAGGAAATTCGATGTTTATTATTAATGCTTTTTCGTACGGACTTTACCTGGTGATCGTAAAACCGCTTACCAAAAAATATCATGCCATCACCCTTATGAAATGGCTTTTCTTAATGGGTGTTATTTTAAATCTGCCGGTTACTTATTCTGAATTTGTTGCGGTAGACTGGCTTCATTTACCATTCGATGCGATTTGGCGAATGGCTTTTGTCGTCGCCGGAACAACATTTTCTACCTATTTGCTCAACATTTATGCGCTAAAACAATTATCAGCCTCAACAATAAGTGTGTTTATTTATCTACAACCATTAATTGCCATTATCTATGCGATCCTGGTTGGTGCCGATCAATTAACCACCATAAAAGTTGTAGCCGGATTATTGGTATTTGTTGGTGTTTATCTGGTTAGTTTTAAGAAAACAAAAACCCGGGCATAGCCGGGTTTCTAAAAATATAGGTGGAAAATTGATAATTTCAGCTTGCTTTATTTAAGCAATTCTGGATCGATATCTTTAGGTTTTCTACCGTGTTTTCTGGTATCTTCTTTTGTTAGCACTTTAAAATCTTCAGTGTGTGGCAGGCTATCCAGGTTTTTAATCATTTCAGAAGGCAATCCTGTTAATTTTCTTGCTTTAAGATCGATCCAACCCCCCATCATTTCACAACTTGCAAAATTTCTTCCTTTACTATCATAGAAATTATGTACAAATTCAAAATACATTCCGTCTTCAGAAAGTCCTTTTAACTGAAGGCTCACTTTTACCGGCTCGCCTGCAAAAACTTCTCTAAAATAATATACATGCTCATAAAAAACTACCGGACCAAGATTGTGCTTTGCCAGATCTTTTTGTCCAAATCCATTTTCCATTAAAAATGCCATCCTGGTGTGGCTCATAAAGTTAATGTAAGCCGTGTTGGCTAAATGCCTGTTCGCATCTATATCGCTCCAGCGTATCTCGAATTCTTTGGTGTACATAATTTTTCTTTTCAATTTAGAAGAACGGCTAATTTACAAATATTCGCTATGCATGCATAATTAATTTTAAGCATCGATATTAGAAAACTATTAAATTCCCCATAAGAAAATACCGCACGAAATTTTATATATATATTTTCAAGGCAATCCTAATCAACAACCAGTACGCAAGCCTAAGAGATTAAATAGAACAGCTTTTTTGAATTTCAAGTCAAGTAACATGAAATTAAATCCTGAATGAGGTATTGAATATCGAGTAAAAAAAATTTCGCAAATTTGGCAAATGCCAGTGATCGAAAGTAATTATACCGCTCCGCCTCTTTTTAAAAACGCGCATATCGCAACCATTTATGCCGCAACGCTTAGAAAAGTAGATTTTAAGTCTGAAAAACGAAAACGTTTAGAACTTAAAGATGGTGATTTTTTAGATTTAGATTGGTCTTTTTCTAAAACTCCATCTAAAAAATTAGTAATTGCCATGCATGGTTTGGCAGGCGATGCCAGTAGACCGTACATGCTGGGAATGGGCAAAATTTTTACTGAAAATAACTGGGATTACTGCGGAATGAATTTTAGGAGTTGTAGCGGTGAAATAAACCGACTATACCGCAGCTACAATGCCGGCGCTACTGAAGATCTCGAAGAGGTTTTGGCGCATATTTTAACCAAATATAACTACACTGAAATTGCCTTGGTTGGATTTAGCCTTGGCGGTAATCTTTTGCTGAAATATCTGGGAGAGCGCACTATACTTCCAGAACAAATAAAAGCAGCCGTTGCCGTTTCTACGCCATGTGATCTTGCTGCAAGCCTGGAAGCATTAAATTTGCCCCAAAATAGATTATACAGTAATCGTTTTAAAAAGAATTTGAAAGATATACTTTTTGAGCGTCAAATGGCATTTCCAAAAGAACTTGAAAAAAAGCAAATATCAGCTTGTAATTCGTTACTAGCTATCGATGAGCTGTACACCAGCCGTGCACATGGTTATGCCTCTGCGGCTGAATATTACGAAAAATGCAGTTGTCTTCAGTTTTTACCCAATATTAAGATTCCAACGCTTTTGCTGAATGCTGAAAATGATAGTTTTCTCACTTCCGCATCATTCCCTAAGAAAATAGCCAAGAATTCTAAATTTTTGCATTTAGAAATCCCAAAACATGGCGGTCATGTAGGTTTTATTCAGCATAAAAAAATATATTACCAGGAAGAAAGAGCGCTTCAATTTATCCAAAATCAGCTTTAAGATTTCAGTAGAAACCATTGTTCAGCTAAATTTTTCTATAGCCTTTGCGCTGCCTAAGAATTGATTATCTTTGCACAACCGTAAAAATGAAGCATGATTCAATCTATGACAGGTTTTGGGAAAAGTGTACTACAGCTTCCCAATAAAAAGATTACTATAGAAATTAAATCTTTAAACAGCAAAAATCTGGATTTAAATGCCAGAATTCCTTCGCAATATCGTGAGAAAGAATTGGTGATGCGTAACACGATATCCTCTGCTTTAAAAAGAGGAAAAGTAGATTTCTCACTCTATGTAGAGCAAACAAGCGATGAGACTTCAGCTTCAGTAAATGCAGCAGCGGTAAAGAATTACATTAAGCAAATGCAAGATTTAAAGTTACCAAATGTTGGTAGCAAACATGATGCCCAGCTTTTAGAAATCGCAATGCGCCTTCCTGATGCGTTAAAAACAGAACGAGAAGAGATTGACGAAACAGAATTTGAGGCTATCGAAAAAGCACTTTTAGAAGCATTGGCTGAAATTAATGAGTACAGAACTGCAGAGGGCGCTGCTTTGGAAAAAGATCTAAAAATTCGTGTAAATAATATTGGCAATCTACTGGATGAAATTATGCAAATTAATCCAGAGCGTGTAGATAATGTTCGTGAGCGACTTCGTAAAGGAATCGAGGATCTTAAAGAGAATGTAGACGAAAATCGCTTTGAGCAGGAACTGGTTTATTATATCGAGAAATACGATATCACAGAAGAAGAAGTTCGATTAAAAAATCACCTGGCTTACTTTACTGAAACTTTAGATACAAAAGATAGCAACGGTAGAAAATTAGGATTTATCGGCCAGGAAATGGGACGTGAAATAAACACCATTGGTAGCAAAAGTAACTACGCCCCAATGCAGCAGCTTGTAGTGCAAATGAAAGATGAGCTGGAAAAAATAAAAGAACAAGTCTTAAACGTATTATAACAGCATTCAACCCAAAATAAAGCACAGCACCATGAAAGAAGGGAAGCTCATCGTATTTTCAGCTCCGTCTGGTTCAGGGAAAACCACTATTGTAAGACATCTTTTAAAGCAGGAAGAATTAAAGCTAGATTTTTCGATTTCAGCAACATCTCGTGATCCTCGCTCTAACGAAATTGATGGAAAAGATTATTATTTCTTGTCTTTAGAAGATTTTAAAAAGAAGATCAAAAACGACGAATTTCTAGAGTGGGAAGAAGTTTACCGTGATAATTTCTACGGAACTTTAAAAGCTGAAGTAGAGCGAATTTGGGCAAAAGGAAAGCATGTTATTTTTGATATCGACGTGGTGGGAGGATTAGACATTAAAAAAATCTATCCTGAAAGAACACTGGCTGTTTTTGTAAAACCACCAAGTATCGAAGAATTAAAGATCAGGTTAAAAAAGCGTAAAACCGAGTCTATGGATAAAATAAATATGCGTGTTGCCAAAGCAAGTATCGAGCTTGCCACTGCACCACAATTTGATTTTATTATCGAGAATAACGACCTGAAAGTGGCATTGGAAGAAGCATATAATTTGGTTTCAGACTTTATAAAGAAGTAAGATGAATAAAAAAATCGGACTTTTCTTTGGCACCTTTAACCCCATCCATATTGGGCATGTGATCATTGCAAATCATATGGCCGAATTTTCTGATTTGGATGAAGTATGGCTGGTGGTTACTCCGCATAATCCGCATAAGAAGAAAAGTACGCTTTTAAATAACCATAATCGTTTGGATATGGTTTTTATGGCCTGTGAAGAATTTGAACATCTACAACCCAGCGATGTAGAGTTTCGATTGGAGCAGCCTAATTACACCGTAAAAACACTGGCGCACCTTCAGGAGAAATATCCTACCAACGAATTTTGTCTTATTATGGGCGAAGATAATTTAAAGACGTTCCATAAATGGAAAAATTACGAGGTGATTTTAGAAAATCATTCGCTGTATGTTTATCCAAGAAAATCTGGCGGAAGGGTAGAAAATCAATTTAAAGATCATCCAAAAATTACCAGAGTGGATGCACCTGTTATTGAAATTTCAGCAACATTTATTCGAGATTCAATAAAAGAAGGTAAGTTTATAAAACCCATGTTACCACATAAAGTATGGGAATACGTAATCCATAACAATTTTTATAAGTAGCCGAAAGAAAAGCATAAACTAGACTTTAGCACAATTTGCTACTGGACCATAGTATTACTACAAATTAAAAAACCGCCCTGTATCTCTCATACAAGGCGGTTTTCAAACTAAATAACCAACCAAAAAACTAAGAACTTCTTCTTTGCGTAGAAGAAGCGCTTTATAATAACGCCTTCATTTCTATTAAGATTGTCTTTAAGATCACTTATTTACTGTTAAACTTTTATTATACTTTCTTCAATTACTGCTTAAGATCCCGTCTTCCTTTATAATATCTTTAATTTTGCTATTACAACAAACCTTAAAAATGAATACAGTTCCAAACATAGCAGTTATTGGCGGAGGAAGTTGGGCTACTGCCATTGTGAAAATGCTAACAGAGAATCTTAATAAAGTACATTGGTATATGCGCAGTATTTATGCCATAGAACATCTAAAAAAGCATGATCATAATCCTAACTATCTTAGTGATGTTGAGTTTGATATTAATCAACTTCAGCTTAGCAACGACATTAATGAAATTGTTAGCGCGGCAGATATTTTAATCTTTGCTATTCCCTCTGCATTTTTAAAATCTGAACTAGACAATTTAAGCGTGTCTTTAAAAGATAAGATCGTTTTTTCAGCCATAAAAGGAATTGTTCCAGAAAGTAGTTTGATTGTTGGAGAACACTTTAATAAGTTCTACGATATCGATTTTGAAAATATTGGTGTAATTACCGGGCCTTGCCATGCTGAAGAAGTTGCACTCGAGCGATTATCTTACTTGACTATCGCCTGTAGCGACGAGGAAAAAGCAAAGATGCTGGCCGGTTTCTTATCTAGCGATTATATAAAAACAAAAACAAGTGACGATATTGTAGGAACCGAATATGCTGCTGTTTTAAAAAATATTTATGCTATTGCTGCCGGAATCGCACACGGGCTGGGATACGGCGACAACTTCCAGAGTGTACTAATGAGTAACGCTATTCGCGAGATGAAAAAATTCATTAAGAAAGTACACAAAATGAAGCGTAACATAAACGATTCGGCTTACCTGGGCGATCTTTTAGTTACTGGATATTCTGTATTTAGTAGAAATAGAATGTTTGGGAATATGATCGGGAAAGGTTATACCGTAAAAAGCGCACAAATGGAAATGAGTATGATTGCTGAAGGTTATTATGCTACAGATAGCGCCTACAAAATTAATAAAGAACGTAAAGCTAAAACCCCTATAATCAACGCTGTTTATGCTATACTTTATGAAGGTAAAAATCCTAAAAAGACCTTTAAAAAACTGGCCGATAAATTAGACTAGCCAAAAAATTATAATTACTACTACCAAAAAGCCTCTGTTTCCAGAGGCTTTTTTAATTTATTTTATTCTGCTAAAATGCCCAATTTGGGAATTAGCGGTATCTCTTTTTTAAGATCTTCTTTTACGCTGTTCTTTTTAAAGATAAAAGTTTTCTCAAACATCTTATTATCCACAAAAAAAGTGATCTGATACTCGTTATTAAGCTGTAAAACTTCATCCTGAATAAACTCGATCTTGGCGAAAGAATGTGGCGGTAACTTCTCCAGTTTATGGCGCATTACCGAAGTTTCTTTTTTTCCGTCGTAACCTTTAGAAACGATAAGGATCATTTCTATTGTAACATTTTTATTATTGATAATGTACGCATTCCACTCCTCTGCCTGAAATGCTTCATTAAACTCTCTTACTGCGGCAACATGGATTTTTTCAACTTTAGGAATCTCAATATCCTCTTTCAAAACTTAATCTTTTATTATTCTTTATCAAACTTGTCTTCCCACTTATGTTTAATCATCTGCCATAATATAAATAATACAACAGCAGCAACTGCAAGAACAATTAAACCAATTGTCAATTTTAAAACAGCAATTGCCAAGTAGATGGCCAAGCCTAAAATTATACCCGCCAAAATTAAAAAACCAGTCTTTTTCATGAGTTTTATTTTGAGGCAATTTCGTCTTTTTAGAAAAGCCATTCTCTCAAAAAACTCACAAAATTAAAGTATTCGATGCTATTAGATCGACGATTTAAACTGCTCTAAGAATCGCACGTCGTTTTCATAGAACATACGAATATCACCAATTTGATAGAGTAGCATTGCGATTCGCTCTATTCCCATACCAAAAGCAAACCCAGAATATTCTGTTGGATCGATGCCACAATTTTTAAGTACGTTAGGATCTACCATACCGCATCCCATAATCTCTAACCATCCAGTCCCTTTGGTAATTCTATAATCGGTTTCTGTTTCTAAGCCCCAATAGATATCCACCTCGGCGCTTGGCTCGGTAAATGGAAAATATGAAGGTCTTAATCTAATCTTAGATTTCCCAAAAAGTTGTTTTGTGAAATATAAAAGCGTTTGTTTAAGATCTGCAAAAGAAACATTCTTGTCGATATATAATCCTTCTACCTGGTGAAAAATACAGTGGGAACGTGCTGAAATTGCTTCATTTCTAAATACACGACCAGGAGAAATTGTTCTAATGGGAGGCTCATTTCCTTCCATGTATCTTACTTGCACAGAAGATGTATGCGTTCTAAGCAAAATATCTGGATCTGTTTGAATAAAGAATGTATCCTGCATATCTCTTGCAGGGTGATATTCTGGTAAGTTTAATGCCGTAAAATTATGCCAGTCGTCCTCGATCTCTGGACCTTCAGAAACATTAAATCCAATATTCGAAAAAATCTCTATGATTTGATTTTTAACTATTGAAATGGGGTGACGTGAGCCAATTTCTAAAGGCTCTGAAGGACGGGAAAGATCACCGTAAATTCCTTTTTCCTCTTCAAGACTTTCTAATTGGTTTTTAAGTTCTTCAACTTTTTCCTGGGTAGAAGTCTTTAGTTCATTAACCGCCTGTCCAAAATCCTTTTTTTGTTCGTTAGGAACGCTTTTAAATTCAGCAAAAAAACTATTAAGGATTCCTTTTTTCCCTAAATATTTAATTCTGAAATTTTCTATTTCATCTTTTGTCGTCGCATTAAACGCTTTGACATCAGCAATATGTTCCTTAATCTTATCAATCATAGATACAATTCTTATAAGTTGGCAAATTTATAAAAATTTACGTCTTTAAGCTGTATTAAAAACCGATAAAACCTGAAGGGAAATTTAAGAAATTAGGGTTCTAAATTAGATCTTTTGGCATCCAGATAAATATACTTCATTAAAAAGAAAACAGTGAAAGCACCGAAACTGTGCCACAACCAATGGGTTCCCATCGAAAAATGAATATAGCGATCTAAAGCTCTAAAACTTATCGCTACAATAAAGCTTAATACTGCAAAGGCCATAAATTTAGCATGCCTAAATTTTGTTTGCCATATATGTATTGCAATAGGCAAAATTACACCTATCGCAGAGGAAATATATCCATAGTTTTCTCCATGCGATTTAAACGGAATAAACTTAATACCAATAACAAGCAAGAGCACCAAAACCATTAAACCAACTACCTGTCTCTTTTTATTACTGGCCTTTGAAGCAAAATAAAGTGAGGATGATAAACATAGTATCACAATAGGCACCCAATCCATTAAAAGCCATATTTCGTGACTTCTGGTAGCATGATAAATGGTTCCGCCAAGCCAGCCTATAAACAAAACCGGGAGCGCGAAACTTAAGAACCACTGTTCTCTATAATTTCTATAAACGCGATAGGAGAAGTAAATTACAATCGCTATAAAAAATATGTTACTAAGCGTATTAAAGGGTTCTACGGGAAATCTTCCCAGCACAGTTTCCCTGTAAATTGGCCCCGAATCATTCGGGTGATCGGCGAAAAGCAACAAGTTCATGTTTTAAGAAATATAATCCTTCTCCAGAAAATAATTTACAATTGCCTCTTTCATTAAAATACTTTGTTCCCCAGCTTTTAGATTTGGTAATTGCTCCAGGACTTTATAATGTGGCCAGCCATCATCATCAAAATAATCAAACTCGTAATAACCATAAGGTTCTAAGAGTCTACAAATAGCAATATGCATCAAGTCTACCTTTTGATCTTTTTTAAAACGACGATGTACCTGCCCCAGTTCTTGCACCCCTATAATATAAATAACCGCGTCTAGTTCCATATTTTCGCCATCAGCAAATTGAACTGCTAATTTTTGCTGAAGATTTTCCCACCGCTCTTTTAATTTTTCGTCTCTTGCCATGATGCAAATATAGGTTTTGAAACCAAATTATTTATATTTGATTTTGATATCACTAGTAACCTTCAAAAGTAAAAAACAAGGTCTGATCTTTATCTTACTGTAACAAAAATTTAAAAAGTTTTACTTATACTTTAAATATTACGCATGAACACTATTGATATTATCTTGGGAATTGTTTTGTTATACGGACTCATCCGAGGATTTTTTCGAGGCTTATTTGCCGAAATTGCTGCGCTAATAGGACTTATTGCCGGAATTTACGGCGCCATTTATTTCAGTTATATTTTAAGCGACTTTCTAGATAAATATGTAGATTGGGAAGAAGGCATTACAAATCTTCTAGCTTTTGCTATCACCTTTATTCTTATTCTATTTTTAATTACAATGGCAGGAAGATTTCTTACTAAAGTAGCTAATCTTGCTGCGCTTGGGATGGTAAACAAGATTTTAGGAGGAGCTTTTGGCCTTTTAAAGTTAGCTTTTTTGGCCAGTGTCGCGATCATGTTTTTTAAAGCTACGGAAGATCAAGTAGATATTGTTGAAAAAGAAACTGTTGAGAGATCTGTGCTTTACCCGCCTGTTTCTATAATTGCCCCCACCATTCTACCTACAATTTTACGGAAAGCTAGGGAAAGAGGAATCTGGAATCCAACTGAAAATTAAGAAATAAAAAAAAGGAGCATAAGCTCCCTTTTCTATAAAATCTAAATAGAAGATTAGAAATTTAATCTGTAGACCTCATCCAATCTTTCGTTCCCGCTGAAGTGAACATTTAAATCTTTCACTATTCCGGTTCCTACTCCGTATGCCCAACCATGGATCACCACTTTTTGCTCCTTTTTCCAGGCATTCTGGACAATAGATGTTTCTGCAAGATCGTAAACCTGTTCAATCACGTTTAACTCAACAAAACGATCCCAGCGTTCCTTTTCATCTTCAATCGCTTCTAGTTCTTTAGTGTGCATTTTATAAACATCTTTTATATGTCTAATCCAGTTATCGATCAAACCTATAGATTGGTTTTCCATGGCTGCTTTTACTCCACCACAACCATAATGTCCACAAACTATAATATGCTCCACTTTTAGTGCATTTACCGCATAATCTAGAACGCTAAGCATATTCATATCGGTATGCACCACCATATTGGCTATATTACGGTGAACAAAAACCTCTCCCGGCTGTGTTCCTATAATTTCGTTAGCAGGTACACGACTATCAGCACAACCTATCCAAAGTAACGGAGGCTGCTGACCGTTTTCCAAACGCTTAAAAAATTCAGGATCCGAGCTTAGCTTATTGCTTACCCATTCCTTGTTATTTTCTAAAATCTGTTTATAAAATTCCATATTTATTTTTATCTAAAATTAAGCATTAGCATTGGTTGTAAAAAATTTTGAATAACTTTTGGGGTTAACCACTTCCTCTTTTGCAGTTACAATAGTAATAGATATATTTCGATCTGCGGCATGCACCGAATATTCATCAAGAATTTCTACAATATCATAATCCAAATATTTTGTATTAGTTACGTCTATTTCAAGATGAGAATTTTTCGGCAAACTATGTAATTCTCGATTAATAGCGCCTTTATTTAAAAAAGTAACCTCTTCAGCAAATACCATCTTATATTGATGTGTTTCTGAATTTAATTCTTTCTTATGTAAAAAATGAGAGTTTCTATAGCTGTTTAATAAAATGGTAACAATGCCTACTGCCAGCCCTAGACCAATCCCAATTAAAAGATCGGTAAAAACAATTCCGATTATGGTAACGATAAATGGCAAAAATTGTGCTTTTCCTAAACCGTACATTTTTTTAAACAATGAGGGTTTTGCCAACTTGTATCCTACTAAAAATAATATGGCGGCAAGCACTGCTAGCGGAATCATATTTAATAGCACTGGTATAGCTACTACAGAAATTAATAACAAAAATCCATGAACAATTGCAGACATTTTTGTCCTTGCGCCAGATTGGACATTGGCAGAACTTCTTACAATTACCTGGGTAATAGGCAATCCTCCTATTAATCCTGAAATGATGTTTCCTGTTCCTTGAGCTACCAGCTCTCTATTGGTTGGAGTTACTCTTTTATGGGGATCTAACTTATCTGCAGCTTCTACACAAAGCAGCGTTTCTAGACTTGCAACTATCGCAATAGTAACTCCTGTAATCCATACCTCTGGATTTTTAATTGCTGAAAATCGAGGAAAGGTAAACTGACTTCCAAAATCTGAAAAACTTTCGGGAACAGGCACTTTAACTAAATGTTCTTCAGCAATACCAATAGATGTTCCCTGAGCTAAAATATAATAAATCACACCGGCTATCACAGCTACTAATGGGCCTGGTATAATCGTGAAAATTTTACTCCGTTTAGCGAGTACATTTTCCCAAAGCAATAAAATAGCAAGTGAAATTGCCGTAACGATTAAAGCACCAGGGGAAACGTAATCTAACATATTTATTAACTCAGAAAACGTATTTTCTCCGTCTGGCTGAAAAAATGAAAAATCTCCTTCATAATCTCCATCGTATCCAAATGCATGCGGAATTTGTTTAAGAAAAATTATAATTCCTATACCCGCTAACATTCCTTTAATTACAGAAGAAGGAAAATAATAACCAATAACTCCCGCCTTAAATATTCCCAATAAAATTTGAATTGCTCCACCAATAACAACTGCTACCAAAAAGCTTTGGAAGCCTAAAGAAGCGATAGCTGTAAGAACGATTACAGCAAGCCCGGCGGCGGGGCCACTTACTCCCAACTGTGAACCACTAATCGATCCAACAATTACTCCGCCAATTATACCAGCAATTAATCCTGAAAAGGCTGGCGCACCACTGGCAAGGGCTATACCTAAACAAAGCGGTAAGGCCACGAAAAAAACTACCAAACTCGCCGGCAAATCCTTATTTAAATATTTAAACATATACCCGAATTTAAAATATTAGACTATTAAATAACCAAAATGAGGTTACTTTCTATCTTACAAAATCAATTGTTGAATAAAATGTAAAAACTATTAAAAGTATCTGGGAGGCGGAGAAGTAATATCTATGTGAACCTTATGATAATCCTGCATATAATTATCGAAAAACAAGCCTTCTTTATCATCAAAAGATGATACTATGGAATATACATCGAAGGTTGAAGTGAATTTAAAGAAGTAATTAATTTCTAGATTGTTTTCTTCTTCATTCAGCGAGAAAGCACTGGAATAATTTGCTTCTTCATCAACTATTGCAAGGATAGAAGATGTGTTTATAAAGCTTATAAAGACAATTAAAAAAATATAAGCATGTGCTTTCATATTATAAAAATATGCCTTTTGCGCTTAATTTTTGCTTTAAATCAAAAATAAATGGCAATATTCTTACAATTCTTTGATGTTATCTTTTTTGATCCATCCCTGCTTACCATCAGCAAGTTCGATCTTATACCATTCCTGATAGTTTTCTAGGAGTTTAGCTTTAGTTCCTTCATGAAGTACGAACGAAGGATCTCCTCTCAAATTAGGTTCGCTTCTTACATCTGCTTCTGCACTAAAAACAATAGCATAATTATTATTCAACTGAAGATTTTGTTGATTAAAGGCAAAAATCACTGAAATTATACTACAGATAATACAAACTATGGCCGCTGAAAATAACACTCTTTTAAGCAAAACGCTCCTGCCATAATAGTACAACAAAAAAAGAATCACAAAAGATATCATAAACACGATGGCTATCATTGCCCATGTATTAAAACTAAAAGTTGAAATTAAGCTATTTACGGTTTTAGAAACTCCGGTTTGTTCTATATTTTCTATATCGTCCATCGCCATATTTTTGGCAAACTGGATGTTGTTTTTTACATCAGCATCGTTTGGCTTTAATTGTAATGCTTTTTCATAATAATAAATACTGGGCGCTATATGATTTAACTTATAGTGAGCGTTTCCCAAATTATAATATAACGAAACTGATGCTTGTCCTCCATCTAAAATTTTCTCATACGCAGTTATGGCTTTTTGGTAATTACCATCTGCATATTGCTTATTGGCTTCCTCGAAAAGAGAATTATTTTGTGCAAAACCAATTGTAGTGCAAAAAACCAATATGATAAAAAGGATCTTTTTCATAATTACAATTGTTTATCTAAAGTTGAAATGACACTTGCTGCTTTATCATAATCCTGTTTCATGGTATCCATCGATGCCGGTGTGTATCTCGCAAATTCGCAACTCTTTAAAATTTCGATAAATTGGGAAGTTGTTGCATTATCAACTCCTTTATTTGTAAGAATTTCACTTATTCTTTCCTTACTCATTTCACCGGTTTGGATATGCAATTTTGCTTTTAAATAATTATGCATAGCTCTTTCTAATGCAATATAAAATTGCTGTTGTTCCCCCAGATTTTTTCGAGCTTCAGAAAGATATTTCCTTGCTAGCTTATCTGCTTTTCTAATTTTGTTACCGGTAACGTCCTTGGCTCTTGCTTCTCGCTTTTTGCCAAATAAAATCACTATCGGAATAATTAAAAGAGGTAAAATTAAAAGCGCCCAAAACAGCCAAGATCTAAAAAACACAGGAGCATTAATTGAATTTAAATCGGCATTTAATTTTATATATCTGAATTGATCTCCGCTAAGTGTTACTGCCTGTTTATTAGGGTTCGCAACATTTGCCCCGTCACCATTTTCATTTGCATTAACAGGCGCTCCTACCGGTCCATTTTCTACATTTATAACAATATCTTCTGAGGAAATCGACTTATAGGTTTCTGTACGAGGATTAAAATAAGAGAAATTTAAACCAGGGATCGGATATTTACCTTTTCTTGTAGGAACGATCGTATAATCCTCGGCTAAGCTACCCTGAGTACCATTAGCATTAGAACTAAAATTTTCTTTACGCTCTGGCTCGTAAATTTCGAGAGAGCTTGGTACCGTCAAATCGGGAAGTTCAAAAAGCATTAGATTTCCGCGTCCTCTAACCTTTACTGAAGCAGTTAAAGATTCCCCGGCATCTAAAGTGGTTTTACTAGGCTGAACATCAAATTCGAAACTACCAACGGCACCAGAGAAATTTGCTGGTTTCCCCTCAGTAGGGAGCGGTTTTACGTCTATTTGTCGACTAGCTGAGGTTACCCGTTTTTCAACAGTTTGATATATAACCCCTCCAAAAATACTTCTTCGTTGGCTGGGCACGTCTACAGAAACTGAAACCGCTAAGGGCTCGATTTCCAGCTTACCTGTTTTCTGTGGATAAAGCAATGTTTTGTATAAAACTACATAACGATAAGGCTCGCCACGATAAGTACCTTCTTCTACTCTTATACTGCTACTATCCAACGCCTGACTCCAAAAATCTGTAAAGGATGGATTATCTAACATTCTGTAATTACTAACGCTAATACGCCGACTTACATAAAGCTTATAAACAACCGTTACCGCTTCATTTAAATACGGATCTGCTTTTGAAATTTCAGCAACAAAATGAATATTATCTTCTGGAACGATAGTAGAATTATTGCCATCCTGAGGTCGCTCTACGGCATCACCAACATTAACGTTTACAGGGGTCGTTTTATATACTGTACCAGCAACAGTTACTTCGGCCTGGCCAATAGTTTTGTTTCCTTTGGAAGTTGGTTCGAGATAATAACTGTAGGTTTTAGAAAAGGTACTTTTTCCGTTAACCCAACTATTACTTACCTGTTGGTTTGGACCACCTACTACCTTAAACCCGGTAAAAGATGGCGGTGTAAAATTATCGCCGTCTTTATTCATATTGAAATCTACACGCAGGCGTTCATTGACTCCAATCTGCTCCCTACTAACTTCTGCGGTAAACTTTACCTGTGCAGAAATAAGGCTGGTAATAAATAAAAACAGACTTAATATTATTAACTTTAATTTCATTTGTAAACCTTAATTCTAATCTGAATTCAATTTTAAAAATTTAAGAGACTACCAATCCTTATCAGATCTTGTTTTTACTCCTTTAGCTTTTTCAGCATTCATTTTATCCTGCGTTTTTTCTTCTTGATTATTCATCGCTTCTAACAGGTTTTTAATCTGCTGGGGAGAAAGCTGACCCTGCGCAGTTTGCGGTTTTTGCTGTTTTTTCTCTTCAGGATTTCCTTTTTGATCTTGTTGATCTTTATCTCCTTTATTTTGTTCGTTGGGATCTTGATCCTGCGGCTTTTCATTTTCTTTATCACCTTCTCCATCCTTTGGATCCTTATTTTCATCGTCTCCCTGATCTTTTGGATCTCCCTCTTGATCTTTGTCCTTCCCTTCGTCTCCCTTATTATCCTGATCTTTGTCCTGATCCTGTTTATCCTCGTTTTGATCTTTATTATCCTGATCGTCCTGATTATCTTTGTTGTCCTGATTTTTCTCTTGCTCTTCTTCAAGCTTCTTTTTGGCTAAAGCAAGATTATATCTAGTCTCATCATCTGTAGGATCATTTCTCAATGCATTTTTGTAAGCTTCCACCGCTTCTTTATATTTTTTCTGCTTCATAAAAGAATTCCCAAGATTATGATTGATCCTGTGGCGATCTTCTTTATTTTCAGAAACCTTATTTGCTTCAACAAATCTGGATTGAGATTCCCCAGATTTTTCGCGATTATAATATAGATTTCCCATATTATACTTAGCAGCAGTATTAGAAGGATCTTTAGCTATGGCCTTTCTATACGCAGCTTCAGCTTTTGCAAAATCGTTATCACCTAGAGCTTTTTCAGCTTCATTTAAATAGCTATTTGCTTCTTCTCTCATTTTCTCCATATCATCGCTTTGCTGCGCAACCAAAGTCGACGAAATAAAAAACATTAAGTATAGGAAAAACGAGTTTGGCCCAAATATTAGTTTTGCACATCTCATATTAACCCTTTTTTGTTTCGTTAAATAAATTAAGCTTTTTAATCCAAGCTGTACTCCTTTCTAAAAGGAATACATCTAAAAACAAAAACAGAAAGCAAAGCCCTAAAAACCATTGAAAATGCGATTGATAATCGGCAAATTGCTTAGCTTCAAATTCAGTTTTCTCTATATTTTTTAGCAAATCTTGTACCGTTTCAGTAACATTGGCAGTTACATTTCCCTCAATATATTCACCATTTGCCTGCGATGCAATTTCTTTGAGGGTTTTAGGATCCAATTTTGTGATAACTGTTTCGCCGTTTTGATCTTTTTTATAATTCTGAACTACACCATTTCTTTTAATAGGGATTGGACCACCTTTTTCTGTCCCTACTCCAATAGTATAAATTCTTATTCCTTCTTCTGAAGCATCATCGGCAATAGACTCTACATTACCTTCGTGATCCTCGCCATCACTTATAATAAATAGCACGCGATTGGTTTGCGTATCATCATCATAATAAGTTGTTGCCAAATCGATTGCATCTCGAATTGCAGTTCCCTGAGAGCTTATCATATCGGTATTTAGCGCTTGAAGAAACATTTTTGCTGAAGCATAATCTGTCGTAATGGGTAACTGCGGAAAAGCGCTGCCAGCATAGGCAATGATCCCTACACGGTCACTGCCCAAACCACCTAAAATTTGTCGTACTAGTTGTTTAGATTTCTCTAAACGACTAGGCGCAATATCTTCAGCATCCATACTTTTAGAAACATCGATCGCAAATACAATATCTACACCTTCTCGCTTTACAGTTTCCATAGTGGTTCCCATTTTTGGATTCACTAAAGCAACTGTCAAACAAGCCAAGGCTAAACAAAGTAAACTAACTTTTAAAATCGGTTTAAAATTCGATTTATTTGGAGCTAATTTTTGCAAAAGCTCATCACTAGCAAAACTTTTACGTGCTTTTCGCTTCCAAAATAAAAGGAAAACAAAAAGCAATAACACTACTGGAATTACCAGTAAAAGCCAAAAATATATTTCTTCTTCAAGTACTAACATTGCAAGCTTTATATAAAACTTCTAAAAATGGTATACCTCAATAACAATTCAAACAGTAACAAAGCACCTGCTAGTAAAGCAAATGGTCTAAATTTCTCGTCGTAATTGGTATACTTAAATTCTTCAATTTCTGTTTTTTCTAACTGATCGATCTCTTCGTAAATATCTTCTAGCTTTTCGTTATTGGTTGCCCGGAAGTATTTACCGCCGGTTTCATCGGCAATTTGTTGCAATAGCTCTTCGTCGATTTCAACCTTCCTATTACCAAACTGAAATCTACCATTAGGTAATATGCTTATAGGCGTTAGCGCCATTCCATTGCTTCCTACTCCAATAGTATAAACTTTAATATTAAATTCTTTTGCTAACTCACTAGCTACTTTTGGATCTATAAATCCTGAATTATTTACACCATCGGTAAGTAGAATAATTACTTTACTTTCTGCCTTACTATCTTTTAATCGATTTACAGAAGTTGCCAATCCAGATCCTATAGCAGTACCGCCTTGTAACACATTGTTAAACTCGATCCCTTCTAATGCTCGTAATACTACAGATTTATCACTGGTGATAGGCGTTTTTGTAAAACTTTCTCCCGAATATAATACCAAACCAATACGATCTGAAGGACGACCTTTTATAAATTCTTCTCCAACAGTTTTTGTAGCCTCCAAGCGATTTGGCTGAAGATCTCTAGCAAGCATACTGGCAGAAACATCTATTGCCATTACAATATCAATCCCCTGTGTACTATTGGTTCGGGTTGAAACATCTACTGTTCTTGGCCTTGCCAAAGCGACAATCAATAGCGCTAAAGCAAGAATTCTTAAAACATAAAGAACCGGCCTTAATTTAGCTAAAATACTCGGTTTTGCTTTAAATCCCTGAATGCTGGACATTCGTAACGCCGGGGTTTGCAGATTTCTTTTCCAGAAATACCATCCGATCGCCACCGGAAGTAAAATAAACAACCAGAAAAACTCAGGATTTTCGAAAGTGAAATTCGCAAACATTAATTTGTTGATTTTATAAGTTCTACTGAATTAATAATCCTTCCGGAAATTTCTTCAGCATAGCTATCATCTTCATTATAAATCACCGTGATTTGTTGGAAACCTCCGTTTTGAGCAAAATTCAGAATGCTATATTTTTTAGGCTGAATTTCATCGTTTACAGGATTTGTCATCTCTAAAGTACCAAAGACTTTCACTCCGTTAGCTCCATTTACTGTTGTAAAATCTTCCTGCTTCATCACGATATTTTGTGCGCCCTGATTTTCCAACTCTTTATAAACTCCATCTACCCCGGTCTTAAGGTCAAATTGGTCTTTTTTACTAAATGTTCTGGTACTTAAGCTGGTATAAAAATTACTAACCAAACTACCAAAACTAAACATCTGCGCATCTATATAAGATTGGGTAGCATCTTCGCTAAGCTCCATTTCTCTTCTTACCAAAACATCTGGAGTGGTAACATAAACCGCTGGCGTACCATATTCGCTTCTTATCCAATCACCTTCCAATAATTCTTTGGTTGGGTGTCCCCAATAGGTATCCACCACATAATCCAAACCTTTAGAGCTTATTAAAACAGCCAATGCGATAAACACGACTAAAACACCTCCCGAAATTCCTAAAATCAGTCTTTTTTTCCTTCTTTTAGAAAGTTTGCTTCGGCGATATTCTTCATCTTGCATCAACTCTTCTTCAGTAGGTTCTGGCATCGATGATTTTACATCATTAATGATCATTCGGCTTTTATTTCGATCTTCCTTTGCAGTAATAACATCTGGACGAGAACCGGCAAATTTCGCTAAATCGGCTCTTTGTAAAATCTGCTTTAAATTATCTAAGGTTTTGCCATGTAGCTGAAGTACTCCAGATTTCTGCTGAATTTCAAGGTATTCAATCAATTCGGTAGTTGTACTTTCCATCGCCCCATCATAAACTTTTTCGTCTAAATATCTTCTAATCGCATAAGTTAGTCTTGAATAATATTCTTTTACCTCTCGATTCTCGATAAGTGTGCTTTTATCCAGATCTTCCAAATCTTTCATAGCTTGCTCGTAAGGCGGTAGCTTATTTTCTAAAGCTTTTTCTCTCCTACGCTTTATAAAAAAGAATGCTAAAACACCTAAAATAACCAATACTAATAACAACCACCAAATCCAGTTTGGGACACTAAAGCTTTTAGGAATCTCTACCGATGGCTTTATTGGATACATTTCTTGTTTTGTAGTATCTACAGCTACATCGGCAACCTCAACACGCATCGAATCGGTTAAGAATGGCTTATTATTGATAATAATTTTTTGCTGCGGAATAGTATACGAACCCGAATCAAACTGGGTAAGTGTATATTCTTTAAAAAGCTGATATTTATTTTGAACTCGTGTAGTATCTGTTCCTAAAGACTCTACAATTTCTAAAGGTGCGAAAGTGTTTCCTTCAGGAAAAACAACAAGATTCGTAGAATCGGTTTCAACATTTATTTTATAGGCAATTTGCTCTCCAATTTTAATTTGCGCAGTATCTATTTTTGCTGAAACCTGAGCTTGCTGAGCAACTAATGGCATTGCAAAAAAAGCGAAAGCAATCACTAAAATTGCCAATAATCGCTTTTTGACAGCATGTTGTTTATATATAGGGTCTGACAATTGATTTTTCTTCATCTTAATATGCTTAGCCTCTTCTTTTAAAATACCCCAAAAGTTTTTTTACATAACTTTCGTCTACTCTGGTATTAATCACTCCCGAGCCACTTAGCTTAAAGCTTTCTTCAAAATATTTGACACGATCCAGATAATGATCGGTATAACTTCTCCTTACCGATTTACTGCCCGTATTTACGGTGATATATTCGTTGGTCTCTTCATCCAACATTTGTACCAAACCAAGATTAGGAATTTCCTTTTCGCGTTGATCATAAACCCGTATTCCCGTAACATCGTGCTTGTTTCCGGTAATTTTTAGCGTTTGTTGGTAATCATCGCCCATAAAATCGGAAAGCACAAAAACAATCGCTTTCTTTTTCATTACATTAGAAAGGTATTTTAATCCTTTACCAATATCGGTTTTCTTGCTTTTGGGCTTAAATTCTATAAGTTCTCGAATAATTCTTAGAACGTGAGATTTTCCTTTTTTAGGTGGAATATATTTTTCGATCTGGTCTGAAAACATAAGCAAACCGATCTTATCATTATTTTGTGTTGCTGAAAATGCCAAAGTCGCCGCAATTTCAGTAATCACTTCTTTTTTAAACTGACTTTGAGTCCCAAAAAACTCAGATCCAGAAACATCCACCACCAACATCATGGTTAGCTCTCGTTCTTCTTCAAAAACTTTTACAAAAGGCTCGTTATATTTTGCAGTAACATTCCAGTCGATACTACGAACATCATCACCAAATTGGTATTTTCGTACTTCACTAAACGTCATTCCCCTTCCTTTAAAGGTAGAATGATATTCCCCGCCAAAGATATGATCACTAAGGCGACGGGTCTTTATCTCGATCTTACGAACTTTCTTAAGTAACTCTTTGGTATCCATATAATTAAATAAACAAATAACAATAATCAATTACCAAAACGATTTTGATAATTGCCAATTGATAATTGTATACCTACGGCACTTCGATCTCGTTTACGATCTTAGCAATAATATCTTCAGAAGTTATATTTTCGGCTTCAGCTTCATAGGTAATTCCTATTCTGTGGCGCAATACATCGTAAACTACTGCTCTAACGTCTTCAGGAATTACATACCCTCTACGCTTTATAAATGCATAACACTTTGCTGCAGTTGCCAGGTTGATGCTACCACGAGGAGAAGCTCCAAAATTAATTAAAGGTTTTAAATCTTCAAGTTTATACTTTTCAGGAGTACGAGTAGCAAAGATGATATCAAGAATGTATTTCTCGATCTTTTCGTCCATATAAACCTCTCTAACGGTTTGCTGAGCTCTTAAAATTTGATCGATACTAACTACCTGATTTACTTTTTCAAAACTTCCTTTTAGATTGGCGCGGATAATTAACTGCTCTTCCTCTAATTGTGGATATTTAATTACTGTTTTTAGCATAAAACGATCGACCTGTGCTTCTGGTAAAGGATAAGTTCCTTCTTGCTCTACAGGGTTTTGCGTAGCCATTACCAAAAACGGTTTATCTAGCTTAAATGTCTCGTCACCAATGGTTACCTGCTTTTCCTGCATGGCTTCTAACAAGGCCGATTGTACTTTTGCGGGCGCACGGTTAATCTCATCTGCAAGAACGAAATTGGCGAAAATTGGCCCCTTTTTTATACTAAAATCATTGATTTTCATATTATAGATTAGCGTACCCACAACATCTGCTGGTAGCAAATCTGGCGTAAACTGCACACGGCTAAACGATCCATGCACTGCCTGTGATAATGTATTAATTGCCAGGGTTTTTGCAAGCCCGGGAACACCTTCTAAAAGAATATGTCCCTGTCCTAATAAACCTATAAGTAAACGCTCTACCATGTGCTTTTGGCCAACAATAACTTTATTCATTTCTGTTGTTAACACATCTATGAAAGCACTTTCTCTTTCAATTTTTTCGTTTAGACTGGCGATGTCTAAAGAAGATTGATTGTCTGTCATTATTCTAATTAGATTTTAAAACGTGAATATACAACCATACGGCGGTCGTAGCAAATTCAAAATTATTAAACTTTCGGATATTCAATAATCTAGTTTCTTTGGTTTAAGCATAAATCTAACGGAAAGCCTCAAATTGTATTGTGTATCAGCACTTAATAATTATAGAAAAAATATAGAACACTAAATATCAATACCTTAAGATTATAACTATTTTCATTTAAATCTCAAATAAAATAAAAATTAGAGCATATCATTACTACGCTGAAGCTTTCTTTAAAAAATTGAAAACAAAAAAAGGCGCTAAAAAAGCGCCCATTTTTGTTTTATCTAAAAGCCGAAATTTATTCTAAAAATAAAGTCTCTACATCTGTAATTTCGCCGTTTTCTACAACCACATTGTCTTTCGTAATAGCCTCTAATCCTGAAGCTTCCTCTGCGATTACCGTAATTTGGTAAGTTCCTTCTGGCACTCCGTAAAGTGTAAAATCACCATCTTCGTTTGTGTAAGCAGAAATTGTATTTGTAGCATTTTTAGCAGTTACTAAACTTCTAAATTCTGAAGGATGCACCTCACCCACAATTTTACCTGAATTTTCTTCCGCAGATAAACGAATTACAGGTTTTAATAGATATCCTCCATTCCCTTGGTTAACGATCGATTCTTCTACGTCAAAATCTAAAGTATAAGTATATGATTCACCCGATTCTAATTCTTTATCCAGGTTTAATTTAAGTCCAGATTGTTGGGCGCTTGGTGTTGCTAGTGCATATTGTTCTCCATCTACTACTACCGAATTATCATCTCCTAAAATTAGACGGATTTGTCCCGCATATCCTGGCGCAATTTCTTCGTCGGCTAATAATTGCGACACCCCACCGGTAAGTTCTAATAAATTATAGATTCCGGCTTCAGTATCCAATAGTATCCACCCATCATCTTCACCTTCAGCATCAACTTGTACTCTAACTTCTTCAACATCGATATTTACCTCATCAAAATCTCCGGGAGCATCGACCATTCTAAAAGCGACTCTGGCATTTTCTTCAGTAGAAACATTGTCGTCATCGTCACTACAAGAGGTTAACGTAAGACCTGCAAATACCAGTAAAAATAGCGTTTTAAAGTTTAAAATTTGTTTTTTCATAAATCAGATTTGTGTTTATTCAGCTTAAATAACGTTGTAAAATCGATATCATTTTCCATGTTTCCACCTGTTAACTATTTTTAACAAGATTTAAAATCTAATTAATTAGGCTAAACCTCTTACTTGTAAATACTTTAGTACATTAGTCTTTAAAAAAAATTAACAATGAAAACTGCATTAATCACAGGAGCAAGCAGCGGTATAGGAAAAGAAACAGCAAAAGCTTTAGCTGAAGAAGGTTATAATCTAATTATCTGCGGAAGACGAGAAGGCAGACTAAATGAACTTAAAGAAACATTGAGCAAAAAAGTTGATGTATTAACCTTAAGTTTTGATGTAAGAGATAAAGAAGAGGTTTTTAAAAAGATTGAAAATTTACCACCAGATTTCTCTAATATCGATATCCTTATAAACAACGCTGGTAATGCTCATGGTTTAGAAACTATCCAGGATGGCTCTATAGAAGACTGGGATGCCATGATCGATATTAACGTTAAAGGATTACTTTATGTTAGTAAAGCTGTAATTTCGGGAATGATCGAAAGAAAATCTGGACATATTATCAATATTGGTTCAACTGCTGGTAAAGAGGTTTATCCTAACGGAAATGTTTATTGTGCCAGCAAGCATGCCGTAGATGCCTTAAATCAGGGAATGAGAATAGACCTAAACGGCAAAGGAATTCGTGTAGGCGCAATTAACCCAGGTCTAGTAGAAACCGAGTTTAGTGATGTTCGATTTAAAGGTGATAAAGAAAAAGCTAAAAAAGTCTATCAAGGGTTTAAAGCTTTACAACCAGAAGATATTGCAGATATTATTCGTTTTGTAGTTACCAGACCATATCATGTAAATATTGCCGATTTAATCGTAATGTGCACTTCGCAGGCCACAAGCACTATTGTAGACAAAAACTAACATGATTAATAAACGCCTTCTTATAAAAAATCTTTTAGCGCATAACGACGAGAATAGTTTTTATGATAAAAAACTACAGCTGAACATTCGTGAAAAAGAAGGGAAGGCTAAATTTTTAAAACATATATGCGCACTTGCAAATTCTAATCCAAACAACAACTCCTACATAGTTATCGGTGTTAGAGATGAAGACAACGAAATTTTAGGTATCGATTTTTTTGATGACAGTAAAATCCAGAACCTTATAAATGCATATCTAAGCAATCCTCCTAAAATTATTTACGAGAACATTCCTTTTCCGCATCTTCCAGATCATTTGGTGGTAGGCTTAGTAACAATAAGACCTAATAATGGTCAAATTTGTTCACTTCGGAAAAATATCTGGAAGTATTATGGAGGCTCCATTTTTCTTAGAGATGGCAGCATAAGCATGCCAAAGGATTTTGATATTAAAATTGAAGATGAAAATTCTGAAGTTGTAGCCGCCATAGAAAAACATGCACAAAATAATATTGAGCTAACCCTAGACGGAGTTTTTGATTTCATTAATCATCACAAAAAACTAAATCCAACCTATAAAGTTTTTAAAGAATATTTTGTGGTCTGCTGGGCCGGGAAGAAGAAACATGCAAAAGGAAAAACTTACTTTAGCCGAGTAGATATTGCGCTTATCAACGAGCAGGTAAAACTATTTTATTCAGATTTAGATGAAGTAAGTATTTCTTCAGACAACGACACTTTCAAGATTTTGGAGTATGTTCATCTTGGTGTTCCCAATAGTTACAACTATTATCCTTTAGAAGAAGTAATCATTCATTTTAAAGATAATGCGACCTATGAAATACAAAGCAAACTAGTTTTCGAGCCACCGGTGTACGATAAAAATACGCTCTATCATATTTACAATAGCAACAATCTGCTGTTGGCACGCTTAAAACAACTCTTACCACTTACTAAAAATCAACGAAAGGATGTTAAAAACCTACCATCAACCTATTTGCTTTGTTATCTTAACGGCTTTGGAGAGGCGATGGAAAAACTGGAAGAAGCAAAACCCTTCTTAAAAAAGTATAGCAGAGAAGCCTACCATTATTATAAAGAAAGTACACGAATTTTAAGAAAAGTAAAATACAATTAGCATGGGTAGAACGCTTGCCATAGGTGATATTCACGGAGGACTACGCGCACTAAAACAACTATTAAACGAGGAAGTTGAAATTACAAAAGAGGATACCATTATTTTTCTTGGAGACTATGTTGATGGCTGGAGTGATTCAGCAAATGTGGTTTCGTATTTAATTGAATTATCAAAAGATTACAATTGTATTTTTATGCGTGGTAATCATGATGATCTTACACATCAATGGTTGGAAAGTGGCACAATGACTGAAAAATGGTTACATCATGGCGGGCAAAGCAGTATTGATGGTTACGCGAGATTAAACGAAGAAGAGAAGCAAGAACATCTTCGATTTTTTTCTGAAATGCAAAACTATTACGTAGACGATCAAAATCGATTATTTGTACACGCAGGCTTTACTAATCTTCATGGTCCAGAATACGAATATTACAGTACAGGATTTTACTGGGATCGTACACTTTGGGAAATGGCTTTAGCTTTAGATGAAAATATTAAAAAAGACAGTCCTTTTTTTCCGAAGCGATTACAGGTTTTCGATTCCATTTTTATTGGACACACTCCGGTAACTCGCATTGGTGAGAGCTTTCCGGTGAATAAAGCGAATATTTGGAATGTAGATACAGGTGCTGCTTTTAAAGGAAGTTTATCTGCTATAGATGTCGATTCTAAGAAAGTATGGCAAAGTGATCCTGTTTATACCTTGTATCCTGAAGAAAGTGGTAGAAATTGATTTACAAGTGTAAAAAATTTAGCTCTTTGTAATTCAATGTATTTCCCTTTAATTTGCAAACCATGCATTTAGTTAAAATAATTGCATGATTATTGCATTTTAACTTGCTAATAACTCTGTAATTTAGACAATTTTCATTAATTTACAGTAACATAGAAAAATAATGGCCCTAGAAAACATAAGACTTGAAGTAATGAAGACCATCGAAAAAAAAGTAGATGGGTTTATTGACGAATATCTAATTCCCGTAGATGATATTTGGCAACCTACCGATCTTTTGCCTAATCTACAGGGAGAAGAAGGTTTAGAAAATGCGAAACAACTACGCGAAGAAGCTAAAGAATTAGGTTACGATTTTTGGGTTGTTTTAGTGGCAGATATGGTTACTGAAGAAGCCCTACCTACTTACGAAAGCTGGCTAATGGATGTAGAAGGTGTAGACCAACAACGTCGTGCCGATGGCGAACAAAATCCATGGTCTAAATGGGTAAGACACTGGACAGGTGAAGAAAATCGCCACGGTGATACTCTTAATAAATACCTTTATTTATCTGGTCGTGTAGATATGCGAGAAATCGAAAAAACCACGCAGCATTTAATAAACGATGGTTTTGATATTGGTACTGGTAGAGATCCTTATAAAAACTTTGTATACACCAGTTTTCAGGAATTAGCCACTAATATTTCTCATAAACGTGTGGGACAATTAGCGAAGAAAAAAGGCAATAAAATGCTTGGAAAAATGTGTAACATCATTGCCGGAGACGAGATGCGCCATTACATGGCATATCGAGAATTTGTAAAAACCATATTTGAGCACGATCCAAGTGAAATGATGATTGCATTCCACGACATGATGAAGAAAAAAATTGTCATGCCAGCTCAATTTTTAAGAGAGAGCGGACAGGGAATTGCTGAAGCTTTCGAAAACTTCTCGAATGCAGCACAACGCCTTGGTGTGTATACCACCTACGATTATATCGATATTCTTAAAAAATTAAATGACTATTGGGAAATTGATAAAATGAGGGCCTTAACAGATGAAGCTGAAAAAGCTCGTGATTACTTAATGAAACTTCCCGATAGAATGACGAGAATTGCAGATCGTATCGCAATTCCGCAAGATCAATATACTTTTAAATGGGTAGCGAATAACGGAATTATTTAAACTCAGATACAATCAAAAAAGTCCGCTATAAAGCGGACTTTTTTGATTGTATTATTTAAGCTTTTCGATTAGCTTTCCAAACTTTATAAACTGCCAGGTCTTTTTCAATAAGACTTAAAGAAAAAGCAATAACTGCAGCGTCGTCCAGATATCCTACCACAGGAATAAAATCTGGAATCAAATCTATAGGAGACAATACGTACAGCAGCGCAGCTCCAATACCCGCTATAATATTAAAAGGGATTTCTCGATAATCACCATTCGCGTAATCTCTAACCAAATTAAATAAGATTTGCGCATCATCAAAATATCGTCTAAGCGCGTTCTTACTTTCAAATTTAGATTTGATTTTCTCCTCTTCCTCTAGAACAGTCTCTACATCTTCTTCTTGAAAATCCTCCTGTTTCTTCTGGTGTTCTTCCTCAATTTTATCTTTACTGAAAATGCTCATTTTTGATTGTTTAAATAGAGTTCCAAATTATAAAAATTATAGCAAACCTCTAAGAACCTTATCATTGTTTTAAGAGTAAAATTGTAAATTATGGTACTACTACAAGAACCACATTCAACACAAAAGTCACTTATTCCTAACAGATTAAACATAACAGCCTTATTGTTTCAGAAATAATTAAAATGCAATCACATTAAATTTATTAAAACTGAAAAAGTATATTTGCGCCACTAACAAAAATAGATCGATTTATGAAGAAGGTATTTTTTCTACTAAGTGCTATATGTCTAAGCACATTTGCTAAAGCGCAAACCAGCGGAAATCCACAAAATGAAATAAAATTAAATATCGCCAACACCATTGCTATTGCATCGGTAGAATTTGGTTACGAGCGTTTTTTAGACGAGAATCAATCTGTAGAAGCTATTGTTCTATTTAACGACCGTATAAATTATCATAGCGAAAGTGGTTCAAGAAAATTTAATACGACCAGCTTTAAGTTTGGGTATAACTACTATTTTGGAGAAGATGCAGGTTCTGGAATTTACGCCAATCCTTTTATCAAGATTCGTACAGGTGATTTTACAGAAGATGAAACAATAGATGAAAGAATCGTAGAATCAGAAACAGATATGGATTCGTTTATCGTAGGTCTAGGCGGCGGTTATAAATGGAATTTCAACAATAAATTTGTTTTAGGACCATTTATAAATATTGGAAGAAATTTTAGTGACGAGGTAAAAGATCGGTTTTCTGCAATCGAATTTAATGCAGGTTTCCAGATTGGCTATAGATTTTAATTGTACAGAAACCTCATTTTGTCCTGAGAAAATGAGTGTTTAGTTCATTTAAAAAATTAAAAGACAAGTGCTTTATAGTTTTGGTTTCAAATCTATAAAGCACTTTTTTTATGAAAACTATTTTAATTTCTCTTGTACTCAGTTTTAGCTTCACTTCAATAATAGCACAAGCTAATTTAAAAGATCCAGATGAATTTCTTCGGAAGGGAGCAAAGGTTCCCAAAGTCCTTTTAGTGGGAAGTTTTCATTTTAATTACCCAGGCTTGGATGCTCATAAAATTTCAGAAGAGAAGAAAATAAATATTTATTCTGAAAAACGCCAAAAAGAACTTCAGGAATTATTGAATTACATCAGCAAATTCAAACCCACAAAGATCATGGTCGAAACCGGTGAAAATACTGGTTATCTTTTAAAAAATTACGAAAGGTATAAAAATGGAGAAGAAAAACTGAGACCGAATGAATCCAGTCAAATAGGAATGCGATTGGCAGATCGATTTGCACTCGATACTATTTATGGTGTTGATGCTGGACATCTAATGTTGGATCTATATAAAAAAAGAACTTCTGAAAAACCGCAAAATTATATAGATAGCATCAGTGATCGACACCACTTTGGAGGAGATGATAAATTTATGCGACGTTACAACGAATTTTACTCATATAAAGATAAGGTTGAATACAAAAACACGCTGCTGAAAACCTTTAAGTATATGAATTCAGATAAAGTGTTGGATCGCGGATTTGGAGATTATATTTCAGGAGGTCAATTTATTTCTGAAGAGATGGAAGGTCCAGATGCATTGTCGATGTTTTGGATGAATAGAAATCTTAGGATCTTTAGGAAGATTCAGAAAATAAATCATAATCAGAATGACCGAATCTTAGTAATTTTTGGAGCCGGGCATGTTTCTATCCTAAAATGGCTTTTTAAATGCACCCCAGAATTTGAACTGGTAAAATTTAATGACCTGTAATCATGAAAAAGCTAATCACCATCTTTATTTTCATAGCGCTAAGCCAGATCTCTTTTGGACAACAAAAAGAAGTACTACTTATAGGAACCATGCATAATGTTCCAAAGATAGTAAAGCATAGTTACAGACCGCTCTTAAAAAAGGTAGCGAAATACCAACCCGAAGCTATTTATGTAGAAACACCGCGCCCAAACGATTCGATTAGTTGGGAGTATCTAAAAGATGGCTGGTCTAACAGTTATAAAGAATTTTACGCACTTTCAGATTCGCTTCAAAATAATTACAATTTTGACCAATCTCGATTTCAGAAATTATTAAATAAAAACTTCAATGCCTTAACTCAAAAAGATTTAAAAGAACTTATCAAATCTTTTGGGTATCTGCGTGATTATGCAAATTATGACTTCTATTCTTATATTCAGCAATATGGGATTTCAGGTTCATCAAAACCTACTCGGCACGAAGATGGCGATCTCACTGCCAAACTTGCCCTACAATTAAACATCAAAAAATTACAATCAATGGACGATCAGCAAACTAATAAAGAATATCATCAAGCCTGGCAAAACTGTGCAGAAGATGGCCGCGAAAATGGCGATAATAAAATCAACCAGAAACTAAACAAAAAGCACTATAATAAGGCTATTATTCCTGCACTCTTTGGTAGATTGGGCTTCTACGTAAACAAAAGAAAATCTCTGAAGCGTTTAGATCAATTAGCCTCTTTCAGCTATGTGAAAAATCAAACAGAAAGTTGTCTCGAAGGCTTGAATTTTTGGAATCGTAGAAATCATCGTATGGCACAAAATATAGGATCTCAAGTTATGGGAAATTCAGCTAAAAAAAGCGTAGTGATTGTAGGGGCAGCGCATATTTATCGCATCGAAAAAGAACTAAAAGCCAATTTTCCTGAAATTAATGTATTATTGTTAAACGAGTTATGACCAAAAAACAGGAAGTCACATATCATTTGATCTTTTGGGTACTCTTTTTTGCAATGGATATTTTTGCTGAAATTGTACTTCGGGGAACTACAACATTCAGCTTAAGAAGTTTAGAATTTGCCCTTTTGCAGGTGAGTTTATTTTATTTAGTTTACTGTTTCATCGCTCCTAAAACAATTCCGCAGAAAAAATGGAGATACTTATTTTTAGGATTAGTATTTAGTTTATTGTATTTTGCCGGGCTTCGGTATCTTATAGAAGAAGTGATTATGTATGGTTTTACGGGAGAGCATAATTACTATCCCAATTCCCGAAAACCACTTTTTTATATTTTCGATAACTCGTATTACGCGATCCGAATATTTCTTTTGAGTTTGATTTTCTATTTTGTAAAATATCAATTCAGCATCAATAAGCGAATTAGCGAGCTAAGTTTGGAGAAAAAACAGGCTGAACTTCAGGTTTTGAAATCACAGTTGAGTCCGCATTTTTTATTCAACACACTTAATAGTTTTTACGCAGATGCTTTGGTGGTCGATGAAAAACTTAGCGACGACATTCTTAAACTTTCAGAAATGCTTCGCTATGTCACTTACGAAAATGAAAGCGAATATGTTTTGCTGAAAGATGAAATTCATTTTATTAAAAATTATATTAATCTTTTTCAGCGTCGGTTTTCGAATCAACTTTTTATTAATGCCAATTTCCCTGAAGAGGTCGGAAACACAAAAATCCCCGCTTTACTTTTAATTCATTTCGTAGAAAATGCCTTTAAACACGGAATTTTAAATCAGCGAGAAAAACCTGTTGACATCCTATTGAAAATCGATAAAAATCAGCTTCATTTTAAAGTCGAAAACTATTTTAAACCTCAGCAAAACTATGCTGAATCGGGAATTGGCTATAAAAATATTAAGCAAAGATTAATGCTACTTTTTGGCAAAGACTATCATTTAGAACACTTCAAAAAAGAAAATTCTTATTTTGTAAAACTTCAATTTCCTTTAAAATAATGGCGAAGATTATAAAATGTATCATTATCGACGACGAACCGCCGGCAATTAAAGTGCTGGAAACTTTTATAGGAAAAATGAAGGATTTAGAATTGCTGGCTTCATCTACCGATGCTTTAGAAGGTTTAGAATTAATCAAAAAACATAAACCAGATCTGGTATTTCTGGATATACAGATGCCCGAACTTACCGGAATTCAACTTTCAAAAATTATTGGAGATTCGACCAATATTATCTTTACTACCGCTTATGCGCAATTTGCAGTTGAAGGATTTCAGGTAAATGCCGTCGATTATCTTTTAAAACCAATCGCATTTCCCAGATTGATTGAAGCTGTAGAGAAAGTAAAAAAGAAATTTTCTTCGGAAATAAGCACTGAAATTGTAAAATCTGAAGACTATTTTTTTGTAAAAACTGATGGAAAAAATCGCTTTCAAAAAGTAAAATTAGATGATATTCTTTATGCTGAAAGCATTAAAAATTATGTAGTGATTCACACCAAAAACGAGCAGCTAGTGACTTATAATACATTGAAGAAAATCCAACAAAGTCTACCTGAAGATCAATTTATTAAAATTCATAAATCATACATTGTTGCTCTAAATAAAATTGAAAAAACCGATACTTCTGAAGTTTGGATCAACGGAAAAAATCTTCCGCTAGGTGACACCTATCGCGCAGAATTCTTCAAAAAAATAAACACTAAAAAACTTTAAATTTCATAATTATTATTTTGCATATAAATCACGCCTAACTCGCGAAGCAGCAAGAATACAACGCTAACTTAATTTTAACAAATTCTTGTATTTTATTCTGTAAGCAATAATAAAATGTATTTTTGCAAAAAATTATAGAATATGAGTGTACTTGAAAAACAATTAGTAGAACGTAGTGGCAACAAATGTGAATTATGTGGTAACGAAGAGGATTTGCAAGTTTATCAGGTACCGCCAACTTCAGAAGGAACATTAGAAGACTCTATTCTAGCGTGTAAAAATTGTATCACACAAATTGAAGATCCAGAAAAAGTAGACCCTAATCATTGGCGTTGTTTAAATGACAGTATGTGGAGTGAACATTTACCGGTACAAATTGTAGCTTGGAGAATGCTCAATAGATTACGTAGCGAAGGCTGGCCACAAGATTTGTTAGAAATGATGTATTTAGATGAAGAAGCTTTAGCTTGGGCAAAAAATGGTTTAGAAACAGAAGATGAAGCTGAAAAAATAATTCATAAAGACAGCAACGGTAATATTCTTGCCAATGGCGACTCGGTGGTACTTATTAAAGATTTAGATGTAAAAGGCGCTAATTTTACTGCAAAGCGTGGCGCGCCCGTGCATAGAATTTCTTTAGTACACGATAATGCTGAGCAAATTGAAGGACGTGTAGATGGCCAACATATCGTTATTCTTACCCAATACGTGAAGAAAACAAAGTAGCCTTTTGGCTACTTATGTTCTTCAATTATATTTCTTGCATTTTCGTTATTAGGGTCGAGAGCCAAAGATTTTTTATAGGCTTTTATGGCTTCTTTTTCTTTGCCCAACTTCAGTAATATTTCACCACAACTATCCCAAGTATTTGCTGCTTTAGGATATAATTCCGTATTCAGTTTTAAAACTTTTAAAGACTCCTCTAATTTATTTTGCGACATTAAATGATATCCAAAATTATTTAAATCGCTCTCTGCAATATAATATTCACTTTCTTTTCCTTTTTTAAATTCGGTTTTAACTAAATCAATTGTTTTGTCAATCGAGTTCGTTTCTGTATAGTAGAAAAAAACTTTTTTCAAGTTCATTATTCTTTCATTCTCTTTTTGTTGAGATAAAGTGGGTACTCGGTAATAGGTTCTTTCCTTATCAGAGACTTGGGTTGTATCCATCTTATACTGTTTTTGTTTTCCAGAACCATCGCCAATATATTGTGTACCGTAAATTTGTGGTACGTCTCGTCGCATCAAATCACGATCTACTGCTGCAGCATACCACCATCGGTTGAGAGTAGAATCCATTTCAATCGCTGTTTTAAAACTTTCTACGGCCATTTTTGAGGCGATGGTATCTTTACCGTGCTGAAAAATAATCCCGGCATTATAATAATCTTTCGCTGTTTCTAATTCACCATCATTAAAAAGCTGTGTGGCTTTAGCTAATCGAATGCTGTCGTTTTTCATAACAGTAGCCCAATCTTCTCCGGAAAATCGCTCTTCTTGATCGGCATCTGCCATTTTTTGTAATTCTGGATTGTTTTGGGCAAAACCACTACTAATTGTTACTAGTAAAATTAAACTGAAGAAAATTTTATTCATTTTATTAAGTTTTATGCTTCTTCTATTAAAACGATTGATTGAACATTTCGTTACAAATCTTACTTGAAGACTTATAATTCAATTTGAATTTCCTCAACCCAAAGTGCTTTGCGATCGTAGTATTTTTTGAAGTTTTTAATTAAAAAATTTCGATCGTAACTTGGCATTGCTTCATATGCCTTTTTGCCATTTACATAAATTAAAACAGGACGCTTCATATCTATCATTTCTGGAGAAACATAAATACTTAACTTCCCTACGCGAGAAGTTTCAATATCAAATCGGTTATCTTTAAAATTAGCTTTTACCGCAGCTGATTTGCGTGGAAAATCAAAGGCTTTTTGATTTACTTTTTTAGTAACCAACGAATCATTTTCATCATAAGAAAGCCATTCGTGAATCGTAAAATTTACTTCCTTGTGCCAATCTTTTTTAGGTTGAAGTGTGTCTAATTTGGTAATCGCCAACCAATCTACTTTTCCATTGGTAACATCATCACATTCCCAGTAAATTTTAGGAGGAAACGGATTTCTTTTTTGTTGAAGTAAATCTTCAAAAATTCCTTTTATGGCTTCTTCTGAAGCATCGAACTGCGGAAACCAATGCGGAAAACCTTGATAACGATGATCTGAAAAACGAAGCTGAAGCTCTTCTGCTAACACCACCAAAGAATCATTCGCCTTAGGAGGAAAATAATAATCTTCATCGGTTGAAATATTATAAAACGAACGATTGCTTAAATTCTTTAAATAAGTACCGCCGGTATAAACTTTTGGTTGAGTATTCATCCCATAAAAAGCCGCAAATGGATTCGGATTTTTCATCGCATAACTAAAAGCACCAGTCGCTCCATTAGAATGCCCCGTTACGTAAACCTGATGATCATCAATATTTACAAATTTTTTAAGCTCTTTTAAAACTTTAGGCACAATTGCAAAACCTTGATCCCCTAACATCCAATTAAATTCTTCATTACAGTTAGGATAAACCATAATCACATTATAATCTTCAGCATATTTTTTATAAAAGCGCTGCCACCCTTTTTCCATATATGTCGTTGGATAACTTGGAATTTTCTGGTAACGCACCGCTCCATTTAAAAAGAACAGCACTTTAGCTGGTTGATTGGGTTGATAACCGGAAGAAACACGAGCGAAGAAATTATTTTCAAGAGTGTCGTTTAACTTAATGAAACCAAAAATTTCTGAAGGAATTTCCGGATAATCCCGATAAGATTTGATTTTTTGATACAGGGCTTTGCTGTTTTTCAACTTTTCTAAATCAATCCCTCCTAGTCCTTTTTCAATTAATTCTTGCTGATTTTCCTTAATTTCAGCAATATAACTTTTAATTGTTGCTTGTGCCTTTTGCTGAAAATCCTTCCATTTAGGCGATTTTGCTAAATTATAAAGCTCTTTTTGCGCTTCTTTATCAACTATAAAAGCTACGTCATCTTCTCGGTAATGCGCTAAGGTTTTTTCTAACCAATAAAAACCTTTTTCGGTATCGTTAAACTTATTCGCAGCATACGCCAAATCATATAAATTCCAAAAAGTTATTTTTTCAGGTACTTCTTTATATAATTCCCTATAAAGTTGATAACCTTTTTTGGCATTTGCGATAGAATCGGCTTCAGCATATACCAAACTATCGGCCAAATGGAATTTTTCCTCATAGTTTTGCGCAGTAGCTAAATAACTTATGGTGAAAAGTAGAATAAAAATAGAAGATTTCATTAGATTGTTTTTTAGTAAAAATAAAAGCAGTAGTATTTATAACTCGTTTAGCGCTTTTCTTGCAGATTCATTTTCTGGATTGTATTCTAAAGATTTCTGAAAAGCTTTTTTTGATTTTTCCTTTTTATTCAAAAGTTTGTAACCTTTACCCAACTGATAATACGCATCATCACTTACATAACCCCACAGGTCATTGTTATTCCCGTCATCTATATAATCTTTCAAATACTCTACACTTTCTTTAAGTTTCATATTATTTTGAATACCTATTTTTCCCATAAAATATTTCAATCGAATATCGTGAATATCCTCATATGCCTCGTTTAAACTCATCAATGCCATTGTTGGATTTTCGTCATACACATTTAAAGCTATAGAACGGTATGATTGATAAATATCAATAGCATTTTGTAATGAATGTTTTTCTTTTTCATCTCTTTTTGCTCGTTGAATTGCTTTTTGAAAATAGTCTATTGCTTTTTTCTTAGCGTTAATTGTATTAAAGCTATATGCAAAATTGTAGTAATCAAGACCTCTACTATTTTCTGAAAGAAAGTAATTTGCGAAAAATTCTAATGCTGAAGAATCCTGTTTAGCAACAGCTAATTGCATAAAAAAAACCGAATTGGAATTATTTTTCTCTATAGAAACTTCAAAGTTATCGTTAAGCTTTGAATTTATTTTATTGAAATATTCAATTGAATTTTCAATACTTTCAAAATCTATATTTCTGAATGAATAAAACAATTCAAAAGTTTTTTCTAGAGCATCTGGAATAGACTTAGGAATTATCGTTAAATGATTAGCATTAGAGAAGATTTTCGATTCGAAGTTGAATTTATCTGTACCCAATTTCTTTATCTCCTGGGAGATACCTCTCACGTAATTTTGTCTTCTTTCCATATCTTTTCCTCCTCCAGCTACATAATAAGTTGTATACCTGTTGTTATAAAAATTAATTAAATCTCTATTAATTTCAAATTGAGGATTGGACTCGTCCAATTGCTCTGGAGCAATTAAAATATATGAATTGAAAAAAGAGGGTTTATTTAAAAAAAGATAATTACCAAAGCTTGCACCATATGAGTGGCCAAAATAACTTCTAAATCCAGATGTTGCATTATAATTACTTTCTATAAATGGAAAAACATTTTCGTTTATTGCTGATAAAAACTTTTCCCCCTTTTCGTTTATTGTTGCAGATTGATAAGAATAACCTAATTCATCTCCATTTTTCAGATCAATAGACACCAAAATAGTTTGTGGTATAAGTCGTAAATATTCACTATAAACTGAAATATTATCTGAAAAAATTTTGGAATTCATATCAGTAATGCTCAACATTTAAAAATCGTATATTACTGGATATTTTTTATTTTCATTCCAATTTTCAGGAAGATATATTGATAATTTTATTGAATCATTAATGACGTTAGAAAAAATTTTTTCAGTTTTTGTTATTTGTGAAAATGAGAAATTAGCTGTTAAAACAAATAATAATATGTGAATAAGGTTTTTCATATTTACAACAAATAAGAGTTGATATTTAAATAGTTACATTATTTTCATATCCTCAATGAAGCTTGTAACTAGAACAAGAACTCATCAGATTACTTTTCAACAAAAATAGAAGTAGCTGGTTTTAAAAAAATGTAGTATTGGGACACCTAGCCATTAAAATTCCAAAAAGTATCTTCATCGCCCAGTTTAGTTACAGCAGTCATAAACTTTTTGGGTGATAATTGCGTAAGTTTTTTAAACTGTCTTATGAAATCTGATTGATCATAGTAATAATCGGCTGAAATTGCAGTAAGATGTACATCACTGCTTTGTTTGATTTTCTCTAATGCAAATCGAAATCGGACTAATTTCCGATATTCTTCAACCGAGCAATCGAGATGCTTTTGAAATAATCGAAGTAAAGTTTTACGATGAACATTTAAACCTGAAGCCAGTGCTGAAACAGAAATCACACCCTTACTTTCTATAATTTTATTCACAGCTCCAATGATTCTTTCTTCTTCAAAACCAAGGTATTGTTGTTGAAAAAATTTATCTAACAAATTCGCCTTTTCTGAAATAGATTCAGTTGAAAACACACGATTTAAAACTTGGTCGAATTCAACTCCGAACGGATTAATTAAATTAATAGGTTCTGGAAAAACTTCACTATATTTTTTGCTTATAAAATGTTGTATCCCTAAGGGTTGAAAAGCCACTCCAATTTTTGAAAACTTTCCATTTAAGTTCACCCGTCCTAAATTTTGATACACTTTAGAATAAATAAGCTTCAAAGAATCTTTTTTAGCTGAAGAAACCTCAACAGAAAAATCTGGCAAAATATTATAATCCACATTTTTATATATGGTAAGTGCATTTTTATAATGAGGGTAATAGGTGAACGATTGCTGAAAATCTTCATCATCAGATTGATGAAAATAATAATAGGCAATGTATGGTTGAAGTTTTGTTGAAGGTTTACAAGTGAAAAAAGTAGCTGTATCCATAACTCCAACAAACATAAGAAGCACAAATATAGCTAAATTAAAAAACCTCACAGGTTTTGAAAACCTGTGAGGTTTAGATTAATTCCTGCAAGGTCTTAGAGTCCTTGTAGGTATTTTATATGGAAAATCTTTACTCTATTGAGTGAGAATTTACAAATCAAACTTAATTCCCTGTGCTAATGGCAATTCAGTAGTATAATTGATCGTGTTGGTTTGCCTACGCATATAAACTTTCCACGCATCAGAACCAGATTCACGACCACCACCAGTTTCTTTTTCACCTCCAAAAGCACCACCAATTTCAGCTCCGGAAGTTCCAATATTTACATTGGCAATCCCACAATCAGATCCTTCCACCGATAAGAAACGTTCAGCTTCTCGTAAATTATTGGTCATAATTGCAGAAGAAAGTCCCTGGCGAACACCGTTCTGTAATTCTAGCGCGTTGCTCACATCGCCCTTATACTTCATAATATATAATACAGGAGCAAAAGTCTCGTGCTGCACTATCTCAAAATGGTTTTCAGCTTCAGCAATAGCAGGTTTTACATAGCAGCCACTTTCGTAATCTTCGCCTTCTAAAACGCCACCTTCAACTAATACTCTTCCGCCTTGTTCAACTACTTTTTCTAACGCATGTTGGTAATTCTTCACGGCATCTTTATCGATTAACGGTCCTACGTGATTGTTTTCATCTAACGGATTACCAATTTTAATTTGCTTATAAGCATCGACGATCGCATCTTTTATTTTATCATAAACATCTTCGTGAACAATTAAACGACGGGTAGAAGTACAACGTTGTCCACAAGTACCTACCGCGCCAAAAACAGCACCGATTACCGTATTTTTAATATTCGCATCTGGGGTTACAATAATAGCATTGTTTCCTCCTAATTCTAATAAAGATTTTCCTAAACGTCCTGCTACTTCTTTCGCTACGGTTTTTCCCATTCGGGTGGAACCTGTGGCTGAAATTAGCGGAATACGTTCATCTTTGGTCATTAATTCACCAACCGTATAATCTCCAGTAATTAAACAAGAAATTCCTTCAGGCACTCCGTTTTCAGAAAAAACACGCGCTGCGATATTCTGGCAAGCTACCGAGGTTAGCGGAGTTTTTTCTGAACCTTTCCAGATACAAGCATCTCCACAGACCCAAGCTAAAGCCGTGTTCCAAGACCAAACCGCCACCGGGAAGTTAAAAGCCGAGATAATCCCAACCACGCCAAGCGGATGATATTGTTCGTACATTCGATGGCCGGAACGTTCAGAATGCATGGTTAATCCGTGTAATTGACGTGAAAGACCTACGGCAAAATCACAGATATCGATCATCTCCTGAACTTCACCCAAACCTTCTTGGTAAGATTTTCCCATTTCATAAGAAACGAGTTTCCCCAATGGTTCTTTTAAACGGCGCAGTTCGTCATTAAATTTTCTTACAATTTCGCCTCGCTGTGGTGCCGGCATTGTTCGCCATTCTAAGAATCCTTTTTGTGCAGTAGTAATTACTTTTTCGTAATCTTCTTTGGTGGTTGCTTTTACTTTACCAATCAAAGCTCCATCTACGGGTGAATATGATTCGATAATTTCTCCGTTACCGAAAAAATCTTTTCCCGTAGAAGTTCCATTATTTATTTCTTGTAGTCCTAATTCTTCTAAGGCTTTATCGATCCCAAACTGTTTAGCAATTTCACTCATTTTTTATGGTATAACTTAATACTCAATCTAAGATTCATCAGCTACAAATCGTGGATCTACAGGCATCACCTCTCCACAATTATCACAGGTTCTTAAATCTTCATTCTCGTAGAAATATTTAAAATGCTTTAAAAAATCTACTTCGATATCTTCCAAAGGAAAATAAACCTCGTATAACTTATGGTTACAGTTATCGCAATGCCAAAGCAATCCATCTTTACCTTCTAAATGCGCTCTTTTGCGCTCTACAACCAAGCCCAAAGAACCTTCTTCTCTTACGGGAGAATGTGGAATTTTACCCGGATTTAAATACATATCTCCAGGTCCCAGTTCCATAGTTCTCTTCTGTCCATCTTCCTGAATATTGACCTGAATATTACCTTCCAGCTGATAAAATAATTCTTCAGTTTCGTTATAATGATAATCCTTTCTGGCATTGGGCCCGGCAACGATCATCACAATAAAATCTCCCGCATCTCTATACAAATTTCGATTTCCAACAGGTGGTTTTAAAGTATCTCTGTTTTCTTCGATCCAATTATTAAGGTTAAAAGGTTTAGCTACAGCCATATTCTGAATTTTGAACCTAAAATTACATAATATGAGCAAAAGAAAATCAAGATTCAATAAATATCTGTCAATTTAATAGATATATCCCACTCAAAAAGAGAGCAGATTTTTAAGCTTTTGGGCGTTTAGGCAAAACGCGCTGCTTTTTGCCTACCGTGCTATCCGTTGCAAGTCCGCACCGCCAAAAAAGGCGCTTTACGGGCTTTTCACTCCTATCACTAACGCGGGTTTAAACATTTCAATTAATTTATATAACTTCAGGCCATGCAAAACCTAATATTCCATGAAAAAACTACTTCTTCTTTTTAGCATTTTTGCCTTTATTTCCTGCGGGGAAACTTCAGAAAATGAAACCTCAGCAACTTCTACTTCCGAAGAAAATATATCAGAAAAAACAAAAGACAGCATTCCTAATTTTGGGATTGTAATTCACGGTGGAGCTGGGACGATCCTTAAAGAAAATATGACCGATTCTTTAGAAAATGCGTACAAAGCAAAATTAGAAGAAGCCATAAAAACTGGTCACAAAATTTTAGCCAATGGTGGCACCGCGATCGAGGCGGTACAACGCACGATAAATGTGATGGAAGATTCGCCATTATTTAACTCGGCCAAAGGAGCGGTTTTTGCCAACGACGAAACCAACCAGTTAGACGCATCGATCATGGACGGTGAAACTTTAAATGCCGGTGCGGTTGCGGGAGTTACGAATGTAAAAAATCCAATAAATTTGGCGTACGAAGTCATGGAAAATTCAGAACATGTATTACTGGCAGGAAAAGGCGCCGAAGAATTTGCAGAGCAACGCGGAATAGAAATTGTTGATCCTAGCTACTTTTATACAGAAAACCGCTTTAAAAGTTTACAACGTTTAAAAGAGCGAGAAGCTAAAAAGGCAGGAAATAAAACAGCGGCGAACTATGACATTTTTATAAAAAATTCCAAATTTGGAACTGTGGGTTGTGCGGCTTTAGATAAAAACGGAAATCTTGCTGCAGGAACTTCGACCGGCGGAATGACCAATAAAAAATGGAATAGAATTGGCGATTCTCCCATAATTGGTGCAGGAACTTATGCAAATAATGCCACCTGTGCAGTATCTTCTACCGGATGGGGAGAGTTTTTTATTCGTGGTGTTGTAGCTTATGATATTTCAGCTTTAATGGAATATAAAGGCTTGAGTTTACAAGAAGCTGCTGCCGAAGTTATTCAGAAAAAATTACCAGAAATGGGTGGTGATGGTGGCATTATCGCCATTGACCATGAAGGAAATGTTGCGATGGAATTTAATACCGCAGGCATGTATCGAGCAACAATGAATAAAAACGGAGAATTAAATCTAGGTATTTACGGAGAATAATTATAAAATAGTGCCTTACTTTTTCAAAAGTATAACTTTCTGTTTTTCAATAATTTGAAGGTTTTTGTAGAAATACTAAAAATTTTCAGTTATTAAATTTTTAATTGAACGACTAAGCGCTTTCTCTAAAATGAATTTATATAAAAAGCCTATTAATTAATGAAGATCTTCTTTTCTCTGCTGTTTTTTTGTTTTCTGAATACTCTTAATGCTCAAGGTCTTACCAAGGAAACCTTAAAAGACAGTCTCGCAACATTGCCTTCTTTTACCATCCATAAAGACAATTATTTTATTACAGGAATTCCCACGCATACTGGTATAAGTAAACAAACTGCAGATGCTAAATATCAAATAAGTTTTAAGCAGCTAATTTTCAGAAAAAAAGTGCCGCAGGATTCTTATTTATATATAAAATACACACAAAAAGCATTTTGGAATATTTACGAATTTTCCAGCCCTTTTGAAGAGATAAACTTTAACCCGGGAATTGCTTATTCTAAATACTTTTATGATAAAAGCGGTAAAGTAAATTCTCTTGGAACTTTGGCTTTAGAACATGAATCTAACGGACGTGATAGTATTTACTCTCGTAGCTGGAATTTTGTATCCTTAGATTTCAATCTGGCTATTAATGATAAACTAATCGCCGGGGTAAAAGGATGGATTCCTTTTTCGTACAAAGAAGGCAATCCAGATTTGATGGATTATTCAGGATACGGCCAGTTAAATTTTGATTACGAGTTTATCCCAAACAAGCTTTATGCACAATTAATGATTCAAAAAGGATTATCCTGGGATTGGAAAGGAGCTGCACGACCACGTATTTTGTACAATCCGTTTAATAGCGTAAATCAGTTTTTGGTCGTAGAATGGTTTACGGGCTACGATGAAAATCTTATAGAATACGATCAATATCGTAGTGTTATTCGTGTAGGCTTTCTCTTAAAGAGCAACGAACTAGACTTTTTACGAAGCAACAAATAATTAACTTTTTTTTAAGTTTAATTAGTTCGGTAGTTTCCGAACCAATCATACCTTTGCACTTCAAATTTTACAATATGAGTTGTTGTTCAGAGGAAAAAAGCCAATTGATTGAAGAGATAGGTGTGCACTTCGAGCAGATTCATCAATTAGCTCCATTAGCGGCAAGAATCTATGCTACAATGATTCTTTCCCCTAAAGACGGGCATACTTTCGATGAAATTTTAGAGATCACAAGCGCGAGCAAAAGTTCAGTTTCTACGCATCTCAACCATCTTTTACAACTAAAGAAAATAGAATATTTCACGAAATCGGGAGATAGGAAACGATATTTTAGAGCGAGCACATTCTACTTAAAAAACACCCTCGAAGAATATCATCTAAACATTTCTGAAGAGATTAAATTGATGGACAAAATTATAAACTTCAATATAAAAAATAACAATCAAAAATTTCAAACAAATGGACAAACAGCATTGCTCTTTAGAGAATATCTAGAGTCTCAAAAATTGAATATTGAGGATGTTATACAAAAAATGTCGAAAATAAAAAGCTAATAATCTTTACCCCTAATTATAAAAAAAATGAGAAAAATTAAAGCTTATATAGGTTTTGTCGCCGGAGTTCTCATGCTCGTATCTTGCGGAGAAGACAAATCAAACCAGCAACAGGCGCAAGGCCAAAAACAACAGGCAATGCCTTATCCTGTAATTACTATTCCCACAAAAACACTAACAGGATATAACTCTTACCCTACCAGAATTGAAGGTATTGTAAACAGTGATGTACGTGCAAAAGTGCAGGGATATATTCAGGAAGTATTAGTGGATGAAGGTGAACGTGTTAAAAAAGGACAACCCCTTTTTAAGTTAGAAACTCAATCACTAACACAAGATGCTAATGCTGCAAAAGCTAGCGTTAACGCTGCCCAGGTAGAAGTTGATAAAATTAAACCTCTAGTTGAAAAAGAAATCGTAAGTGAAGTTCAGTTGGAAACTGCCAAAGCCAATCTAGAACAGGCTAAAAGTAAATACGAAGGTGTTACCGCTAATATTGGCTACGCAACCGTAAAAAGTCCTGTTGATGGCTATGTAGGTTCGATAAGATTAAGACAGGGAACCTTAGTAGGCCCATCAGATTCTACACCTTTAACTACGGTTTCTGATATTGAAAAAGTATATGCTTACTTTTCTATGAACGAGTCTGATTACTTAGATTTCATACAATCTACAGAAGGAGAAAACCGCCAGGAAAAAGTAAATAATTTTCCTGAAATTAGTCTTGTGCTAACTAATGGTGAGACCTACGAAGAAAAAGGAAAAATCCAAACAGTAACAGGACAGGTTAATCAAAATACCGGTACGGTTAGCTTTAGAGCGATCTTCGATAATCCAAATCAGCTTATCACCAACGGTAACAGCGGTACTATTAAGATACCCGTAACATATAAAGAAGTTCCGGTAGTTCCACAAAACTCAACTTTCGAGCAACAAGGAAGCATTATGGCTTATAAAGTTGCCGATAGCAACAAAGTGGATGCTATAAGAATAAAGACCAAAGCGAATGTTGGTAATTTATATGTGATCTCTTCTGGATTAAAAGAAGGCGATAAAATAGTAGCAAAAGGCGCTGGAAAACTTAGACCTGGTGCCACAGTAAAACCGCAAGAAGTGCCATTTGATAGCATCGCAAAGCCGGTAGATCAATTATTTCAATAATCCTTAGATAACAAAAATAATGCTTAAAACATTTATAGAAAGGCCCGTCCTCTCTACAGTGATATCTATTATCATTGTTATTTTGGGAGTTCTGGGACTTAGCAATTTACCAATAGAGCAATACCCTGATATTGCACCTCCAACGGTAAAAGTTTCTGCTACCTATACAGGTGCCAGTGCAGAAACTATTCTGGAAAGTGTAATTATTCCTATTGAAGAGCAGATAAACGGGGTAGAAGGAATGACCTACATTACTTCTAGTGCGACCAATAACGGTACTGCTGAAATTACTGTTTATTTTGAACAGGATACAGATCCCGATATCGATGCGGTAAACGTACAAAACAGGGTTGCCCTTGCCAATCCATTATTACCACAAGAGGTAACACAAGCTGGTGTAACTACACAAAAACAGCAGACAAGTTCGCTGATGTTTATGTCTTTTTATACCACTAACCCTAATTACGACGCAACATTTTTAAATAATTATCTAAATATTAATGTTGTTCCTGAATTCAAAAGGGTTTCTGGTGTTGGTGATGTTAATGTATTTTCTCGCCAGGATTACGCCATGCGAATTTGGCTAAAACCAGAACGATTAACAGCTTATGATCTTGTTCCTTCAGATGTAATTTCAGCCTTAAACGAACAGAGTTTAGAAGCCGCTGCTGGTACTTTAGGACAAAATAGTGGAGAAACCTTTTCTTACACCATAAAATATCCCGGCCGTTATAAAGAAGAAGGACAGTACGAAGATATTATCATAAAAGCGCTTGGAAACGGAGAGTTCCTTAGACTTAAAGATGTTGCAGATATTCAATTAGATGCACAATCTTACCAGGTAAGCTCCAATACTTTAGGTAATCCTAGTGTAAGTATGGCCGTTTATCAAACCAAAGGTTCAAATGCTCAGGAAATCATCGAAAGTATTAAATCTCGTTTAGAAGAGTTAAAAAAAGATTTTCCTGAAGGAATCGAGGTTTTTATCCCTTACGATACCAATGAATTCTTAAATGCTTCTATCGAAAAAGTAGTACATACACTTGTTGAAGCATTCATATTAGTATTTATTGTAGTATTTATTTTTCTACAGGATTTCAGATCTACACTTATCCCTGCTATTGCAGTACCGGTTTCGATTGTAGGTACATTTTTCTTCCTGAATCTTTTTGGATACTCCATAAACTTACTAACGCTATTTGCCTTAGTACTAGCGATTGGTATTGTGGTAGATGATGCGATTGTGGTTGTAGAAGCCGTCCACGCCAAATTAGATGAAGGTGCAAAAACTGCAAAAGGCGCTACTATAAACGCCATGCAGGAAATTTCAGGTGCAATTATTTCTATTACCCTGGTAATGGCCGCTGTATTTATACCCGTAACTTTTATTACAGGACCAACAGGTGTATTTTATGAGCAATTTGGTATTACTTTGATTGTAGCCATTGCGATTTCTGCGGTAAATGCATTAACACTTAGTCCCGCGTTGTGTGCTTTATTCTTAAAACCACATAATGAGCATGATGATGAAAATAAGAAAAAGAACTACTTACAGCGATTCTATGCAGCCTTCAATAGAGGTTTTAACGCTACAATTAATCGCTATGGTAAATCCTTACAATTCCTTTATAAAAATAAATGGATTACGGTTTTAATTTTGATATTATCAGGAGTTGGAATTTGGTGGACGGCTACAACAACGCCTACCGGTTTTGTACCTAATGAAGATAGAGGAATTGTATTTGCAAATATTGAATTACCAGCAGGTTCTTCATTAGATAAAACACATCAGATATCTGAAGAGCTTTATAATAAAGTTAAAAATATTCCAGGTATCCAAGGATTAAACATGGTAGATGGATTTAGTCTATTGAACGGCCAGGGTAGTAACTATGCTTTAGGATTTATAAAACTTGACAATTGGAGTGAACGTGGTGAAGATTCGTTATCTGTTGAAGCTATTACAGGAAAGCTTTTTGGTACCGCAGCCACCATACCAGACGCAAACATCATTTTCTTTTCTCCTCCTAGTATTCCAGGATTTAGTTCTGCATCAGGAGTTGAAGTAAACTTATTAGACCGTTCCAGCGGTAGCTTTAAGGATTTAGATGAAGCGAATAAAAAGTTTATGCAAAGCATTATGTCTCATCCTGAAGTGCAATATGCTCAAACAGCATTCAACACAAACTATCCCCAATATCAAATGGATATTAATATTCCATTAGCCAAGCAAACGGGTGTTACCATAAGTGACATTTTTGCAACAATGCAGGGATATATTGGAGGTATTTATGCGGCTGATTTTTCTAGGTTTGGTAAACAATATCGAGTTTATATCCAGTCTTATCCTAATGCCAGAGCAGATAAAGATGACCTTAATCAAATGTATGTTAAAACTTCAACAGGCGAAATGTCTCCGCTTACTGAGTATGTAAGTTTAGAAAGAGTTTATGGCCCTCAATCTGTAACAAGGTTCAACCTTTTTAACTCTACTAAGTTAACGGTTGCTATGAATCCAGGATTTAGTTCTGGTGATGGTATTGATATTGTAAACGAAGAGATAAGCAAGTTAGGCTCTAATTATACCACAGCTTATTCAGGACTTACGCGAGAAGAAGTTAATGCTGGTAGCCAAACAATTATGATTTTTATACTTTGTGTGGTATTTGTTTATTTCTTATTAGCTGCGCAATACGAAAGTTATTTACTTCCATTTTCTGTAATTCTTTCTTTACCTCTAGGTATTTTTGGAGCGTATATAAGTACTAAGCTTATGGGACTGGAAAATAATATTTACTTCCAGATTGCTTTGATCATGCTGGTTGGACTATTGGCGAAGAATGCAATTCTAATTGTAGAATTCGCAATTCAACGTAGAAGAAACGGAGAGTCTATTGTAGATGCCGGGATTGATGGTGCAAAAGCCCGTTTGAGACCTATTCTTATGACATCCTTCGCCTTTATTTTAGGATTAATGCCGTTGGTATTAGCCTCTGGTGTAGGAGCAGAAGGAAACCGATCTATAGGAACAGGAGCTGTTGGAGGATTACTTATAGGAACGATCTTAGGAGTTTTCGTAATCCCTATTCTATTTATCCTTTTCCAATGGTTGCAGGAAAAAATAGGAAAGAAGCCTGAAGCCGTAGAACAAACAGAATCTTAGAAATAAATTTAAAGATGAAAAAATACATCAGTTTTAAATTTCTGGTATTCCCAATACTTTTATGTAGTCTGCAATCTTGTTTTGTAGCTAAAGAATACGAAAGACCAGAAGTTGTTAAAGAAGAAAACTTCAGAACAGATAATCTGCCACAGGATAGTATTACTATGGCAGATGTCTCTTGGAGAGATTTATTCACCGATCCTGTTTTACAACAATACATTGAAGAAGGATTGGAGAATAATATCGATATTAGGGTAGCTTTGCAACAAATTCTTGCTTCAGAAGCATACCTTAAACAAGGTAAAGCCGGTTATTTTCCAACACTAAGCGGCAATGCAAGTTTCTCTAGAAACTATTTCTCTAAAAATAGTCAGATAGGTTTACAATTAGGAAATGTGCCAGGAGGAGGAATTGGTGACCATATAGATCAATATGAAATATCTGGGAACCTTTCTTGGGAAGCCGACATTTGGGGTAAAATTAGGAGTAACAAAAGAGCTTACGAAGCCAGTTACCTTCAAAGCGTTGCTGCTCATCAGGCAGTAAAAACGCAACTTATTTCTAGTATTGCGACAACTTATTATAATTTGCTTTCTTTAGACGAGCAGATTAAAGTAACCAAGCAAACGATAAAAAACCGTAAAAATAGCCTTGAAACCAACAAAGCGTTAAAAGAGGCTGGAAACGTTACTGCCGCTGCCGTAAAGCAAACGGAAGCTCAAGTATATACGGCACAGGCGATCTTAATAGATCTTAAAAATGATATGCGATTGATGGAGAATAGCATGTCTATCCTACTAGGTAAAGCTCCTATGGAAATAGAGAGAACAGAACTATCTGATCAGAAAATAACGACTGAATTAAAAATCGGTGTTCCAACTCAACTACTTAGAAATCGTCCAGATGTAATCCAAGCTGAATATAATCTTTGGAATGCTTTTGAACTTACTAATGTAGCAAGAGCAAATTTCTATCCATCCTTAACGATCACAGCTACTGGTGGATTGCAAAGTTTGGATGCAGGAGATTTAGTTGATACCAACTCACTGTTTGCAAATATAATTGGTGGCTTAACACAACCTATTTTTAACGGTCGCCAAATAAGAACGCAGCACGAAGTTGCAGAAGCTCAACAAGAGCAAGCTCGTTTAAACTTTAGACAGGCGATTCTTACTGCAAGCCAAGAAGTATCTGACGCGCTTTATAATTACGAGGCTGCGAGTGAAAAAATAGAGGTTAAAGAAAAAGAATTTGATGCCTACAGCACTGCAACAGATTATTCTGAGCAATTACTTAATAACGGATTAGCGAATTATCTTGAAGTATTAACTGCAAGAGAAAATACGCTTAATTCTAGATTAGACCTTATTAATGCTAGATATACGCAACTAAATTCTTTAGTTAATTTGTACGAAGCATTAGGTGGTGGATGGCAATAATTTGAATTTTTGTTAATTGTTGGAAATAGCCCCGTTTTTTTAAAAGAATCGGGGCTGTTTTATAGTCTTTATTTTTTTCAGAAATAAAGACTATGCATTAAAAAGTTATACTTTTGCATTCCCGATTTTTTTCATCAATCATCACAAATTCTTCGAATATAAATAACAACGTTTATGGGGAAATTTTACGCTATAAATTTTTATAGTTTTTCTAATCAACATCCATTTTTAAGCAAAATCCTTAAACAAATTATTTTCTGGATTTTAGCTTATGGGCTGTTGTTTCTAATAATTCATCTTACCGCGTTATCTGTTTTACAGGCTATTGGCAAATCAACCAATATTTCAATTACAGGTGTGTTAACGCTATTTTTAGGATTAGGTGCATTTTTAGGTGTTGCCCTTGGATTTATTGACCACTTTCTAAAAAATTATATCTTCAGAAATCGATCTTTAGGATTTAATATTTTGGCGGGTGGTATTCTTTATTTTTCCGTGCTAACCTTTATCATATCTTTTATAAGGTATGTGGTTGTAGAATATGCCGATGATTCGTTCTTAAACGAATACACTGAAAATATTATTAGAATGAATTGGAAATTCTACAATATTATCATTCTAAGTTATACGTTGTTTATGACTTTGGTTCTAAGTTTTATCAACCAGATGACCAACAAATTTGGTCCTGGGCTAATTTTACCATTTTTGTTGGGAAAGTTCCGTTATCCAACCGAGGAGAATCGACTTTTTATGTTTCTAGACTTAAAAGATTCAACACAATTGGCAGAAAAGCTAGGACATGTACGATATAGCGCATTTATACAAGAAAGCTTTATGGACATCAATCAAATGGTAAAAAAACATAATGCGCAAATTTATCAGTATGTTGGAGATGAAGTTGTAATAAGTTGGCCATTAAAATGGTTTGATTCTACTGAAGCAATTAGATTTTTCTTTGCAGTTCACAATCGATTTCAGCAAAAAAAAGAACATTATCTTAAATCTTATAATCATGTTCCCGTGTTTAAAGCAGGAGCACATCAAGGATTGGTTACAGCTGTAGAGGTGGGAGATATTAAACGGGAAATCGCTTATCACGGTGACACTTTAAATGTGGCTGCTAGAATTGAAGGTCTATGCAAAACCTATGATAAATTAATTTTGATTTCTGGGAAAGTAAACGAGAACTCAAAAATTTCTAAGGAGTTTGAAGTAAAGCCTCTAGGACCGCAAAAACTGGAAGGAAGAAAAATGAGTGTAGATGTTTTCTCTATTACTGAAAAATAAGGCAAAACTTAACAATTTTGAATTTTCCAATGATCTTGAATTTGCTAAATTTACCTAAAACCAATAATTCATGAGCACTTTTGGAGACATCATCTCCGATGAAAAACCTGTTTTAATTGACTTTTATGCCGATTGGTGTGGTCCTTGCAAAACGCTTGCTCCAATCTTAAAAGAGGTGAAAACAGAATTGGGAGAAGACATCAAAATCATCAAAATTGATGTTGATAAAAATCAACAACTTGCCGCCAAATATCAGGTGAAAGGTGTTCCCACAATGATGCTTTTTAAAAATGGCGGGCAACTTTGGAGACAATCTGGTGTTTTACAAAAACAAGAGATTATTGATATTATTAAATCTAAAGCTTGATTTTATTGCATCTATAATCCTAAATCTTCAATAGAGAAAACTCCTATTTTAAAAAAATCTAGACTTCATATTTTCGAATTTTTCTACAGAAAAAAAAGAATAAAAACGCCTAATATTGATTCTAAACTACCAGTTTTTATAAGGATTTTTAATTAGCTGAGAATTGTAATATTTGGCTTGCCCAGTTACTTCGTCACCCAACCAATCTGGTTTTTTAAAATTCTCTTTTTCACTTAAAAGTTCTACTTCAGCAACAATTAAACCTTCATTTTCGCCGTAAAATTCATCTACTTCAAAAGTATGCGCATCAGATTTTACTAAAAAACGCGTTTTATCGATCATTCCGGGTTCACAAAGTTTCAGTAATTCTTCAGCTTCATTCTTATCGATTTGCTTTTCCCATTCAAAACGAGTTAATCCCGCTTCATTATTCTTCCCTTTTACTGTAATATAGGCTTCTTCATCTTTTATTCTAATTCTTACTGTACGCTCAGGATTTGTATTTAAAAAACCTTGTTGTATTCGGCTTTTATTATATGCCACTTTTTTAAAATCTTCAGAATTCACTAAAAATTTACGCTCAATTTCTACCATCGTATGTTGTTGCGAGTTCGCTTATTTTATTCGATTTAATTATCGAATCTGGATATCCATTATTAGCAACTTCAATCATCGTTTTTGCAATATGAATCGATTTTACAGATCGATATTTTTTTAATTTCCCTACAAGCATAAAATTAAAAATTTTAAAAGCATGCGTGGCAAGTTTTTCAAAAAAACGCTTTTCTGTTCGATCACCAACAATTAATGCAGGTCTGATAATATAAATATTAGGAACATTTTTTACCATGACATCCTGCTCCATTTTACCTTTTGTTTGATTATAAAAGATTTTACTATTTGCATCGGCTCCCATAGCAGAGATTACGGTAAAACATTCTGCATTATTTTTGGCAGATAGTTTTGCTGCAGTGACAGGAATCCCATGATCTATTTTTTTGTAGGTTTCTTTATCGGGCGTTTTGGATTTAGTGGTACCGATACAGCAAAAGACATGATCGGCTACAAAATTGTCCTTATAATCTTCTAATTTAAATAGATCGACCAGATGCTCTTCAAGCTTCCCATCTTTTCTTCCTAAACTACTTCTGGAAAATAACGTTATTTTAGAATACACATTATTTTTAAGAAGTTCTTCTACCAAATTCCTTCCGGTTAAACCTGTAGCTCCTAATACAATTGCCGTCTTTTGCATACTCTAAGATTTTATATAACTAAATATAAGCATTTAAGGCAACTGTGTTTTTAGGTTGGATGGTTTTAGCATTAAATTTGCAGTATAGTGAAAATGCGCAAGATTATTCATATCGACATGGATGCGTTTTACGCCTCTGTAGAACAGCTGGACAATCCCGAATTAAGAGGGAAACCCATCGCCGTTGGCGGTAGTTCACAACGCGGCGTTGTGAGCGCGGCAAGCTACGAGGCTAGAAAATATGGTGTAAAAAGTGCAATGAGTAGTGTAATTGCTAAAAGAAATTGCCCAGAGCTCATTTTTGTTAAAACCAGATTTGATCGTTATCGTGAGCTTTCGCAGCAAATTAGAAGCATCTTTTTTGAATATACAGATCTTGTAGAACCGTTATCGTTAGATGAAGCGTATCTTGATGTAACAAGCAATAAAAAAGGAAATCCTAGTGCCACCATGATTGCCAGAGAAATTCGGGCTAAAATCAAGGAAAAAACGGGATTAAATGCTTCGGCAGGAATTTCAATTAACAAGTTTATTGCAAAAGTAGCAAGCGATTTTAATAAGCCTAATGGGCAAAAAACTGTAAATCCTGAAGAAGTTGAGACATTTTTGGAAGCACTGGAAATAAGAAAGTTTCACGGTGTTGGAAAAGTGACTGCTGAAAAGATGTACAGACTTGGAATATTTACCGGAAAAGATCTAAAATCGAAATCTGAAGAATATCTTGCAGAACATTTTGGCAAACACGGTTCCTATTATTATAATGTTGTACGGGGTATTCATCTAAGCGAAGTTAAACCTAATAGAATGCGAAAATCACTTGGTGCAGAGCGCACATTTAGCGAAAATATATCTTCAGAAATATTTATGCTGGAAAAGCTGAATAGTATTGCTGAGGAGATTGAAAAGAGATTGAAAAAAAGTAAAGTTGCCGGAAAGACTGTGACACTCAAAATAAAATACAGTGATTTTAGTTTACAAACACGTAGTAAAACAATCTCTTATTTTATTTCAAGTAAAGATCTCATTTTAGAGCTCGCTAAAGAGCTTTTGTATCAGGAAAAGATGAAAGATTCTGTGCGGCTTTTAGGCATTTCTCTTTCCAATTTAAATACTGACAAGCCTTCTAAAAAAGAAGAAGAACAGAAGGAAATAATTGTTCAGTTGAAGTTTGATTTTTAAATAGAATCAGCAAAAAAAGCAGTAAACTAGCTCTCGGCAAGTACACTATGTATTCGTTAGAAATAGATTTATAATTTCAAGGCAAGCTTTAGAGATATAGAAACCTTGCAGTGCTAATAAAAAAAGCCCCGAACATTCGAGGCTTTTTTTATATAAAATTGATTCTAAGATTACTCTATTTCAGAAACTCTAAGCGTATTTACCATTCCTTTAGAGGTAATTGGCATAGCAGCCAGGTTGATCGTAAAATCTCCCTGTTCTACAAAACCATCTGATTTTGCGATACTATTAATGTCATCTATAGTTTCATCTGTAGTACTGTATTTGTCGTAATAAAACGCCTGAACTCCCCAAAGTAAACTAAGACGATTAAGGATAGTTCTATTAGAAGTAAATACAAGAATATGGCTTTCTGGACGCCAAGCTGAAATTTGGAAGGCCGTATAACCACTATTGGTTAGCGTACAAATTGCTTTAGCCTTAATTTCGTTAGCCATATGTGCAGCATGATAACAAATAGATTTAGTTATATATCTTTTTGTACGAACATGTGGCGGCTCATGCGGAACTTTAATTAACGGCGAATTCTCTACACTTCTTAAAATTGAAGCCATTTTTTCGATAACCTGAACTGGATATTGCCCTACTGAGGTTTCTCCACTTAACATAACTGCATCAGCTCCATCCATAACAGAGTTTGCTACATCATTAACTTCTGCTCTAGTTGGTGTTAAACTGGTAATCATGGTTTCCATCATTTGGGTTGCGATGATCACCGGTATACGCGCTTTTTTAGCGACAAGAACTAATTTTTTCTGAATTAATGGAACTTCTTGCGCAGGAATTTCAACTCCTAAATCACCTCGAGCTACCATTAATCCGTCACAATAAGCCGCAATTTTTTCTATATTTTCAACACCTTCTGGCTTTTCAATTTTAGCAATAATCGGTATTTTATATTCGGTATGCTCTTTTATTAAATCCTGAAGTTCAATAATATCTTTCTCATGTCTAACGAAAGAAAGTGCTATCCAGTCTACCTTTAAGCTGCATGCAAATTTTGCATCTTCCACGTCTTTCTCGGTAAGCGCAGGTAAAGAAATATTTGTATTAGGAAGATTAACGCCCTTATTAGATTTTAAGGGACCACCCTGAATTACTTTTGCTTTAACTTCGTTTTCTTTATTCGTGTTAACAACTTCGAATATTAATTTACCATCATCTAAAAGAACTCGCTCCCCTTCGTTCACATCTTTAGGAAACGCAGCATAATTCATAAAAACACGTTCTTTAGAACCTTCAAATCGCTCTCCGGTAGCAAAAACAATTTCATCTCCAGGTGACACTACGACACCTTCTTCCATTTTTCCAACTCGTAATTTCGGACCTTGTAAATCTGCAAGAATTGCAGCGTTGTACCCTTTCTCTTCATTTAGCTCTCTAATCATTTGCACACGATCTTTTACATCACTGTAATCGGCGTGTGAAAAATTAATTCTAAACACATTTACTCCAGCTTGGAGCATATCGTTTAAAGTTTGTTTTGAGCTAGTTGCTGGCCCTAAAGTAGCAACTATTTTAGTCTTCTTATTTGTTGGCATTATTCAAAAATTAGATTTTGTTTGGATTTTAAATGATCCACATGGATCTTATAGGCAGCCTGTACCTGCGGAATACGTCCTATCTGGCTCACCAGTTGATGAACCTGTTGATCTTCTATATTTTCTTCTATTTTCAAAAAAAAATCAACTTTCTTATACTGAAGAATAAGATTAACCTCTAAAGGTCTTACTTCTTCTTCTAAAAACAGAGATCCGGCATTCAAAATTTTTCTGGATTCTCCTTTAAATTTATTACTCACCAGGCTATAATCTCTATAACTGCTAAGGTCTTTGTATGTAAATAAAGCATACATTGCCTGAACATCTTTATGATTGAAGTCTACATCAAACCGACTTCTCATCAATTTCAAATTTAAATATCGATTTAGCAAAAAAGCCATTTTATAAGGCTCTAAATTAGCATAAATCGCTATCAATTTAAAGTCCTCTTCTTCAATATCTTCAAGCATCATTCGATGTGCATGCATGCTTATCTTACTTTATCGATAAAGATAAAATATCGATGACAAAATTAAAGGTTAAAATTGAATAATTTTCACAAATTTTAACGAAAACGTTGTAGTTTCAACGAATTTGACAAAAATTAATTGATTTTATTTTGAAGTGCATAATAAGCGCGCTTGGAAGCTTTTTCTTCCGCTTTCTTTTTAGAGGTAGCTCTAGCCTTTGCTATTACTTTTTTATCTATCCATAATTTTACAGCAAAATGTTTAAGCTCATCATTGCCGGTATCCTCGTAGACTTGATAATTAAATTCCTTTTTTTTCTTTTGGCACCATTCTATCAATAAGCTTTTGTAGCTTATTACGCGACCTTCTAAAGTCTCGATATCCACGTAAGGTTCTATTACCCGATAGTAAATAAATTTATTACAATACTTATATCCTCTGTCAAGATATATAGCACCTATCAAGGCTTCAAAAATATTACCATGAATATTTACCCCAAATTGATCATTAGGAATGTTAGATTTAACGAATTTAATTAGATTCATATCTTTTCCTAATTCATTTAAATGCTTTCTACTTACAATTTTAGAACGCATTTTTGTGAGGTAACCTTCATCTCCTTCTGGAACTTCTTTAAAAAGATGGGAGGCAATTACAGAACCAAGCATAGCATCGCCTAAGAATTCTAATCGCTCGTAATTTATAGCGTTACCCTCATTATCTTTAATGTTTAAAGATCGATGTGTAAAAGCTCTTTCATAGAAAGAAAGATTTTTTGGCCGAAAGCCAAGTAACTTATGGAGGGAATCAAAAAAATTCCCGCCCTTTGAAGAAGAACGGGAATTTAGTATGTTTCGAATAACACTCATTAAAGCGCTACTCGTTTAATTTTTTAAAAGCTACACAGGCATTATGCCCACCAAAACCAAATGTATTACTCATCACGATGTTCAAATCTCGTTTTTGAGGTTTATTTAAAGTTAGGTTTAACGAAGGATCTATATTTTCATCAACATTCTCGTGATTGATAGTTGGTGGCACAATACCATGCTGCATAGCCAGTATACTTGCTATTCCTTCTATCGCTCCAGCGGCACCTAAAAGGTGACCCGTCATCGATTTTGTTGAATTAATATTAATATTCTTCGCGTGATCTCCAAAAACTTTAGTAATAGCTTTCAACTCGGCTACATCACCTAAAGGTGTTGATGTACCATGAGTATTAATAGCATCGATGTCTTCAGGTTTTATACCTGCATTATGCAAACAGTTCTCCATCACTCTTACAACACCATTTCCTTCTGGATGTGGTGCCGTCATGTGATAAGCGTCTGAAGATAGACCACCGCCAATTACTTCAGCATAAATTTTAGCGCCTCTTGCTTTTGCATGCTCATATTCTTCTAATATAAGCGCACCGGCACCTTCACCTAGGACAAAGCCATCACGAGTAGCATCAAAAGGTCTTGAAGCTGTCGCGGGACTTTCATTTCTGGTAGAAAGCGCATGCATGGCATTAAAACCTCCCATACCTGCAATTGTTACTGCAGCCTCTGAGCCTCCTGAAACAATTACATCACTATATCCCAATCTTATGTTATTCAATGCATCAATCATTGCATTGGCTGATGAGGCACAAGCCGACACCGTAGTGTAATTAGCGCCCATAAACCCATGTTTGATAGAGATATTACCAGGAGCAATATCTGCAATCATCTTAGGAATAAAGAAGGGATTAAATCTTGGAGTACCATCTCCCGCCGCGAAATTTAAAACTTCGTTTTGGAAGGTTTCCAATCCACCAATTCCAGCACCCCAGATAACACCAACACGATATTTATCTACCGTATTAAGATCTATACCAGAGTCTGCAATAGCTTCATCTGAAGCTACCATGGCATATTGGGTAAATTTATCCAGTTTTCTCGCTTCTTTTCGATCGAAGTGATCTAACGGGTTAAAATTTTTGAGTTCACAAGCGAATTTTGTTTTGAACTTTTCGGGGTCGAAATGCGTAATAGCGCCACTCCCACTTTTACCATTAACCAAGCCGTCCCAATATTCGCTAATATTGTTACCGATTGGGGTAAGGGCACCCAAGCCCGTTATTACAACTCGCTTTAACTCCATATGGTTCTTTTAATTTTTATTTTTTCGCGTCTTCAATATAAGAAATTGCTTGACCAACTGTCGCGATATTTTCAGCTTGATCGTCTGGAATCTGAATATCGAATTCTTTTTCGAATTCCATGATTAATTCCACAGTATCTAATGAATCAGCACCTAAGTCGTTTGTGAAGCTTGCTTCATTAACAACCTCGTTCTCATCAACACCCAATTTGTCAACGATAATCGCTTTTACTCTTGATGCAATGTCAGACATAATATTTTATTTTAATTTTGATTAGGTGGCAAAAATAAAAAACTTTATTTTAAAACCGATTTTTACTTTAAAAATGTGAGGTGAATTTACATATTTTTCGATGAAAGAGATTAACTTTATATCCTAATAATTGTTAACAGCCTTATTTTGAGCGACCAACCACAAAATAACAACACAAAAAAAATAGTGATATTTGCTTCGGGTTCAGGAACGAACACCGAAAATATTATACGCCATTTTGAAAATTCTTCAAAAATAAATGTAGCAGCAGTTTTTTCTAACAAAAGAAATGCAAAAGTCCTACGGCGTGCATACAATCATGATATAAAAGCATTGTATTTTGATCGAGATGCACTTTACCATTCTAACGAAGTTCTTCATGTACTAACAGATATAAATCCAGATCTTATCGTATTAGCAGGATTTTTATGGATGGTACCTTCAAATATTATCGAAAATTTTCCTAATCGTATTATTAACATTCATCCTGCATTACTACCTAATTACGGAGGGAAAGGAATGTACGGCATGCGCGTTCATCAAGCGATCCTAAACAATAAAGAGAAAGAAAGCGGAATTACCATTCATTTTGTTAATGAAGATTACGACAAGGGTGAGCATATCTTTCAGGCTAAAACAATTATTGAAGAAAATGATTCTCCAGAAAGTCTTGCGTCTAAAATTCATGAGTTAGAGCATCATCATTTTCCGCTAGTAATCGAAAAAATTCTACTTAAAGAATCTTAAAAGTTGCAAGAACAAGTTCATATTTATACTGATGGAGCTGCCCGTGGCAATCCAGGGCCCGGCGGTTATGGCATAGTGATGGAATGGGTAGGGAAGCCATATAAAAAAGAATTTGCACAGGGATACAGACATACTACTAATAATAGAATGGAACTTTTAGCTGTTATCCACGCACTACAGAAGCTTAAAAAACCAAATTTAAATATAAGAGTATTTACCGATTCTAAGTATGTTGCAGATGCTGTTGAAAAAAAATGGGTATTTGGATGGGAAAAGAAAAATTTTAAAGATCGTAAGAATGCAGACTTGTGGCAGGCATTCTTAAAAGAATATAGAAAGCATCAAGTTTCGTTCACCTGGATTAAAGGTCACAACAACCACCCACAAAACGAAAGATGTGATACTTTGGCAGTTACAGCATCTAAACAAAAAAGCCTTCCAGAGGATATTGGTTTTAAAAATTAAATTTGTAAACCTTCTAAATTAACTTTTGGTTTACAGCTTGAAAAACAAACTGTATATTTGCAGCATAATTTTTGAATGCAATTATGAGCAAACTAGTTATTGTAGGAACTGTAGCCTTTGATGCTATCGAAACCCCTTTTGGAAAAACAGATAAAATTCTTGGTGGTGCAGGGACTTACATTGGCCTTTCGGCTTCAAACTTTAATGTAGACAGTGCAATTGTATCTGTTGTTGGTGGTGATTTTCCTGAAAAATACCTAGACCTTCTTTCTTCAAAAAATATCAATATTGAAGGAATTGAGGTTATTAAAGAAGGTAAGACTTTCTTTTGGAGTGGAAGATATCATAACGACTTAAATACTCGTGACACTTTAGATACACAGCTTAATGTACTGGCCGATTTTAATCCGGTAGTTCCTGAAAATTATAAGGATGCGGAATATATAATGTTAGGAAACCTACATCCTTTAGTACAACTTAGCGTTTTAGAACAAGTTACTAACCCAAAATTAGTAGTTCTAGACACTATGAACTTTTGGATGGATAATGCTTTAGAAGAGCTTAAGCAAGTAATCGCTAAAGTTGATGTTATCACCATTAATGATGAAGAGGCCAGACAACTTTCTGGTGAATTCTCTTTAATTAAGGCTGCAAGAGTGATTGAAAAAATGGGTCCAAAATATGTAGTAATTAAAAAAGGAGAACATGGTGCATTACTTTTCCATAAAGAAAATGTGTTTTTTGCCCCTGCCTTACCTTTAGAAGAAGTGTTTGACCCAACCGGTGCCGGAGATACTTTTGCCGGTGGCTTTATAGGTTATCTTGCACACTCTGAAGATATCTCTTTTGAGAATCTTAAGAACGCCATTATTTACGGCTCTAATTTAGCGTCGTTCTGCGTAGAGAAATTTGGAACCGAACGTATGAAAGAACTTTCACCCGAAGAAATCGATAAACGATTAGAAGAATTTAAAAAACTCACACAGTTTAAAATAAATTAAAATAAACACACGCCCTGTAATTTCAGGGCTTTTTTTGTTACTAAGGCATAAACAAACCCCACACAGAGCAACAATACAATTATGAGTGACGCGATTAAACACGAATGTGGAATTGCACAGGTTAGGCTGTTAAAACCACTAGAATATTATAAAGAAAAATACGGTACTGCTTTTTACGGTGTAAATAAGATGTATCTTTTAATGGAAAAGCAGCATAATCGTGGGCAGGATGGTGCCGGTTTTGCCAGTATTAAACTTAATGTTCAGCCAGGGGAACGTTATATAAGCAGAGTTCGCTCTAACCAATCGCAGCCAATACAGGATATTTTTGAGCAAATAAATCAGCGTATTAATGATGAAATGCAACAACATCCTGAATATGCCGATGATGTTGCGCTACAAAAAAGAAAGATTCCTTATCTGGGCGAGTTATTTTTAGGGCATGTTCGATACGGCACATTTGGAAAAAATAGTATCGAAAGTGTACATCCTTTTCTAAGACAAAACAATTGGATGCATCGTAATCTTATTGTGGCTGGTAACTTTAACATGACCAATGTTAATCAGTTATTCAACAATCTTATTAAGCTGGGACAGCATCCTAAGGAAAAAGCCGATACTGTTACGATCATGGAAAAGATTGGCCACTTTTTAGATTCAGAAGTGCGCAAACTTTATAAAAAATTAAAGAAAGAAGGATTTACCAAGCAAGAAGCATCTCCTCATATTGCTGAACAATTAAATGTAGCCAAAATACTTAAAAAATCTTCTAAAGATTGGGATGGCGGTTACGCTATTGCCGGTTTAATGGGCCATGGTGATTCTTTTGTATTGCGTGATCCATCGGGAATTAGACCTTGTTATTATTATAAAGATGACGAAGTTGTAGTAGTCGCTTCAGAACGACCAGTAATTCAAACCGTCTTCAATTTAAATTTTGAAGATATTAAAGAACTTGATCCTGGCCATGCGATTATTACCAAGAAAAACGGAGAGGTTTCTATCAAAAAAATTATAGAGCCTTTAGAACGAAAAGCATGTTCTTTTGAGCGTATTTATTTCTCTAGAGGTAGTGACGCTGAAATTTATAAGGAACGTAAAATGCTTGGTAGATTATTAATGCCTGAAGTTCTTAAGGCCATTAATTATGATACCATCAATACCGTTTTCTCTTTTATACCGAATACCGCAGAAACTTCTTTCTATGGAATGGTTGAAGCTGCACAGGACGAATTGAATCGTCAGAAAAATGAAGCGATCTTAGAAGAAAAGGAAACCTTAACAGACGAGCGACTTCAGCAAATTCTTGAGTATCGCCTAAGAACCGAAAAAATTGCTATTAAAGATGTAAAGCTAAGAACCTTTATTACTGAAGATAGCAGCCGTGATGATCTTGTAGCTCACGTATATGATGTTACCTACGGCGTTGTAAAACCAGAGGATAATTTAGTGATTATCGACGATAGCATTGTGCGCGGTACTACATTAAAGAAAAGTATCATAAAAATGATGGATCGCCTAAATCCTAAACAAATTGTAGTCGTTTCTTCTGCACCGCAAATTCGATACCCAGATTGCTACGGGATTGATATGGCACGCCTTGAGGATTTAGTTGCCTTTAGAGCGGCACTAGAATTATTAAAAGAGAACGACAATTACCAACTTGTTGAAGAAGTTTATAATAAGTGTATAAAACAAGTTGATTTAGAAGACAAAGAGGTACAAAACTTTGTAAAAGAAATTTACGATTCATTTACCGACGAGCAGATTTCAGAAAAAATATCTGAGCTTTTAAGTGAGCCAACAGTAAAAGCTAATGTAAAAGTTATTTACCAATCTGTAGATAATTTACATAAAGCATGTCCTAAAAATCTGGGTGATTGGTATTTCACAGGAGACTATCCAACACCGGGAGGTAATAGAGTGGTTAACAGAGCTTTTATAAACTTTTTTGAAGGAAATAAAAACAGAGCATACTAAATAGTGTATTTCAACCATTATATAAGTCTTTCATCTAAAAGATTTTAGACCAATACCCATATTATCTATATTAGACCTGCCATAAAATTTAAGTAGGTTAAGTTCATGGTAGATTTGGGGCAAAAAAGGTGGATGTAAATCCACCTTTTTTATTTTACTGCCTTTTGAAAATCCTTCATTATAGAAAGAACACTGGATTCTCTTATTCAGAATAAGACACAAAAAAGGCCATTCTTACGAACAGCCTCTTTCGAACTTTAACAATTAATTACTTAATTATTTTCCTTTAGCGTAGCGACTTGCTACTTCTTTCCAGTCGATTACTTCAAAGAAAGCATCTATATATGCTGGACGTTTATTTTGATAGTTTAGGTAATATGCATGTTCCCAAACATCTAATCCTAATATTGGTGTTCCACCGCATCCTACTTCAGGCATTAGTGGATTATCCTGATTTGGAGTAGAGCAAACTTCTAATTTTCCACCATCATGAACACATAACCATGCCCATCCAGAACCAAATTGTCCTGCAGCAGCATTAGAAAATTCTTCTTTAAAAGCTTCAAAAGATCCGAATGCACTATCAATAGCAGTTGCTAGATCTCCCTCTGGCTTTCCTCCTCCATCTGGAGACATAATTTCCCAAAAAAGGTTATGATTATAATAACCACCACCATTGTTTCTAACCGCTGTGTTAGATAAATCAAGATTTTTAAGAATGTTCTCGATAGTTTTTCCATCAAGATCAGTTCCGTCAATTGCTTTATTTAGTTTTGTGGTATATCCACTATGATGTTTATCATGGTGAATTTCCATTGTTTTTGCATCTATATGTGGCTCTAACGCATCGAATGCATATTTAAGCTCTGGTAACGCAAATGCCATAGTTTTATTTTTTTTAGTGATTAGTATTAAATTCTACTCAAATTTAAGTATTAACATGTGTAATGAAAATATTTAAGTGTTATAATATACTTAAAAGCTTAGGCATTTATAAAATCAATTTTACCTTACCTTTAATCACTAATTCATTCTTTATTCAATAAAAATTGGCCAATAATTTTACAATATACAATGCTTCTGCAGGATCGGGAAAAACCTTTACGCTGGTTAAATCTTATTTAAGTCTACTCTTCCAATCTGAAAAAACCGACACTTATAAAAACATCCTCGCAATCACCTTTACCAATAAGGCGGTTGCAGAGATGAAAACCAGAATTGTCGAAAGCCTGTATGCATTTACTAAAAACCCGGTTCCTGCCAACTCTCAAGCACTTTTGGAAGCAGTTGCGCAGGAAACGAATAATTCTACGGAACTAATTCAGCAAAAATCGGTTGGGATTACAAAGAATATCATTCATAATTATGCTGCTTTTGAAGTTTCTACGATCGATGGATTCACCCATCGTGTACTGCGTACTTTTGCCAAAGATTTGGGCTTACCTGTAAACTTTGAAGTAGAACTGGATACCGAAAAAATATTAAACGAAGCTGTAGATCGCTTAATAAATCGTACCGGAAATGACGAAAAGCTCACTAAAGTTTTGGTAGATTTTTCCCTAAGCAAAGCCGATGAGGATAAAAGCTGGGATATTGGTCGTGATTTACTTGATATTGCAAAATTACTGGTAAACGAAAATAATCAGTTTTATTTAGAAAAACTTCAGCCTAAAACGCTGGAAGATTTTGAAGCTTTCAGAAAAAAATTAAAACAACAGCTTAAAACAAATCAAGCTGAAATTGAGCAAAAAGTAGATCAATTTTTTCAGTTAATCGCAGATCACGGAATCGATCCTACAGATTTTAGTGGGCAATATCTACCCAAACACTTTCTAAAACTTAAGGAAAACGGAATTCCTAATTTCAGCGCAAAATGGGTAGAAAAACTAGAAAATGAAGGTATTTTACCTTTAAAAAAAGGGAAAATGTCGCTTGGAGATGCGATTGAACCGCAAATTTCAGATCTGTTTTTACAAAGCAAAGATCTGTATTTTTCTTTAGAATTTTATACTGAAATTGGAAAACGTCTTACCCAACTTTCATTATTAAACGCCTTAAATCGAGAAATTCAGGAAATAAAAGAAGAGCGCCAAATTCTTCTAATTTCAGAGTTTAATCCAATGATTAGCGCCCAGGTTAAAGACCAGCCGGCGCCGTTTATCTACGAACGTTTGGGTGAGCGCTATCAAAATTATTTTATCGATGAGTTTCAGGACACCTCGCAAATGCAGTGGGAAAATTTGATTCCGCTTATCGATAACAAACTTTCGATGGAATCGTTGCCAGAGGAAACTTCAAGTTTAATGCTAGTTGGCGATGCCAAACAATCAATTTATCGCTGGCGTGGCGGTAAAGCCGAACAGTTTATTGATCTGAGTAATGAGGGGAATCCATTTCAGATTGAAAAACAGGTGTATAATTTACCCGATAATTATCGAAGCTCGACTGAAATTGTAAATTTCAACAATCAGTTTTTTGGTTATGCAGCCGATTTTCTTGGGCATCCCGAATACAGTAAATTATTTAAACAAAGCGCCCAGAATCCAAAAAAATCGGGATTAGGTTACGTGAATATCGGTTTTATTGAAGCTGAAAACAGTGAGGAAGAACAGGAAGTTTACCCTGAAAAAGTGATCGATATTATTAATAATCTTGATACTAAAGGTTTTAAACGATCTGATATTTGTATTCTTACCCGAAGAAAAAAAGAAGGTGTTGCAATTGCTTCAGCTTTAAATGAAAAAGAGATCGATGTGGTTTCTTCAGAAACTTTACTGATTTCGCGCTCTCCAGAAGTTCATTTTATATGTGATCTTTTAAAATTCTCGATCACACAAGAAAATAACGAACTTAAATTATCGATTTTCGGTTATATACAGGAGTATTTATTGCAGGTTGAAGATCCACATTCTGTAATTTCAGAAAAAATAAAAGAAAACGGAAACGACTTTTTTATCTGGTTGCAGCAATATGATTTAGATTTTAACCTAGATTTCTTAAATGAATATTCGGTTTACGAAAGTTGCGAATTTATAATAAGAAGTTTTGGATTGGTTAAAGATTCGAATGCCTACATTCAGTTTTTTCTTGATTTTGTGTATGAAACCACCCAAAAAGATACTGAAGGTATTCAAGGGTTCTTAGAAATTTGGGAACAGGAACATGAGAAACTCAGCATCATAGCTCCTCAACAGGAGAATGCAGTCACGATCATGACGATTCACAAAGCAAAAGGACTGGAATTTCCTATTGTGATCTATCCTTTTGCGAATTCAGATTTTAAAGATACCCGTAAAGATTCGCTTTGGGTTCCGCACGATGGCAGTTTGGGTGATATCCCGGCAAGCTATATAAATGCGTCTTCAAAAATGGAAAATTGGGGTGAAATCCCGGAAGCTTTATTTACTCAGCTTCTTTTTCAGAACGAACTAGACACCTTAAATGTTTTATACGTTGCCTGTACCAGGCCGGTAAAACAGCTTTACATTTTATCGAAATTGGATTTGGATCGAAGTGGCAATGAAAATCCTTCGAAAACTTCAGGATTACTTATTGGCTATTTAAAACGAAATGGCGTCTGGGACGACGAGCAAACTAATTATGAATTTGGTGAGATTGAAGCTCCAACTTCCGAAGAAAAGGAAAATTCAGGAATTACTTTACAGCATTTTCATTCTTCAGCAACACAAAACCATGCGGTAAATATTGTAACGCGTTCCGGAAGTTTGTGGGATACAAAACAGCAGGAAGCTATAGAAAAAGGAGAAATAATACATGATCTTCTAACCGATATCAATACGGAAAAAGATGTAGAACCGGTTATTAATAATGCGATCGCTAATGGAATTATTACTGAAGAGGTTTCTGAAAAAATTAATGATTTACTGAAGCGCATTTTAACCCATCCAGACCTTAAAGAATATTTTTCTGAAGAGTCAATAAATTATAACGAAAGAGATATTCTTACCGAAACCGGAAAGCGCTTACGACCAGATCGATTAAATTTTAAAAATAACATCGTAACTATCATCGATTATAAAACCGGTGCTTTTGATGCAAAGCACGAACAACAAATTACGAGCTACGGGGATACTCTTATAAAAATGGGATATCAAATCGATAAGAAAATACTAGTTTATACAAACAAAGCGATTTCTCTTAGGTTTGTGTAGCAGAGATACTAATTTTGCAAAAAAAAACGAATTAACTATGTACGGATCTATTAAAGAACACCTTCAAAACGAAATAGAAGATATTAAAGACAATGGATTGTTTAAAAGAGAGCGCATCATTACGACTCCGCAAGACGCTGTTATAAAAATTAATACAGGGCAGGAAGTGATAAACTTTTGTGCCAATAATTACTTAGGCCTTTCTTCGCATCCAGAAGTTATCCAGGCCGCTAAAGACACGATGGATTCTCACGGATTTGGAATGTCTAGTGTTCGTTTTATTTGCGGTACTCAGGATATACATAAAGAACTAGAGCAAAAAATCGCAGATTTCTACGGAACTGAGGATACCATTTTATACGCTGCCTGTTTTGATGCTAACGGCGGAATTTTTGAACCACTTTTAACCAAAGAAGATGCTATTATCTCAGATTCGTTAAATCACGCTTCGATTATCGATGGTGTTCGTCTTTGTAAAGCAGCGCGTTATCGATACCAAAATGGGGATATGGCAGATCTTGAAGCGCAACTTAAAGCAGCAGACGAAAATGGCGCACGTTTCAAACTTATCGTAACCGATGGTGTATTTTCTATGGACGGGCTTGTAGCGCCATTAGATGATATTTGCGATCTAGCAGATAAATATGATGCCTTGGTAATGATCGACGAGTGCCACGCAACCGGATTTATTGGAGAAAAAGGTATAGGAACTTTAGAAGAAAAAGGAGTTCTTGGGCGCGTAGATATTATTACCGGCACGTTAGGTAAAGCTCTTGGTGGAGCAATGGGAGGTTATACCACCGCTAAAAAGGAGATTATCGAGATCTTAAGACAACGCTCACGTCCATACTTATTCTCAAATTCTTTGGCGCCATCTATCGTTGGTGCTTCGTTAAAGGTTTTTGAAATGCTAGAAAAGGATGATAGCTTAAGAACTAAACTAAAAGAAAATACGAAATACTTTAAACAAGGCATTAAAGATGCAGGTTTCGATATTATAGATGGAGATGCGGCAATCGTTCCGGTAATGCTTTATGATGCAAAGTTATCTCAGGACATGGCAGATAAACTTTTGGAAGAAGGTATTTATGTGATTGGTTTCTTTTATCCGGTAGTTCCAAAGGAAAAAGCAAGAATTAGAGTACAATTATCGGCAGCACATCAAAAAGAACATTTGGATAAAGCCATCACCGCTTTCACCAAAATCGGTAGAGAGCTGGGTGTTATAGATTAACTAAGTTTTGTGATTTACCAAATAGATTCTTAAAGAACCTATAAAAAACAGGGGTTTGATTCGAAATATGCCACCAAATCGATAGTATTATTAAGAAAACTTTATTACAGCAAACTTTGGTGGTGAACACCCACCACCTAATTTTGCATTTATAACACTTAAAACTAAACTATTGATATGAAACATCTTTCCAAATTAATCGTGCTATCGATGGTCGTTCTTGGGATTAGTTCTGCAACGGCGCAGGACGAAAACAACCCTTGGGCGGTAAGCATTGGTACTAACGCTGTGGATTTTTACCCTACTGGTAATGGAGCTCCACTAAGTAACGGTATGTTCGACGAATACTTTAATACTGGCGATCACTGGAACATTCTTCCATCTGTATCCCAACTTACCGTTGGTAGATATATTGGTGCTGGATTAGTTGCAGAAATTGACGGTACAATTAACCAGATTGATAAATTTGGTGATCGTTCTGTAGATGATTTATCTTACTACTCTGTAGATGGGTCTATTAATTACTCTCTAAGAGCAATGCTTAACGATGGATGGTTTGATCCTGTAGTTGGTGTTGGTGGTGGTTACACTTGGATTGGTGATCAAGATGGTGAAGATATGGAAAATCTTGATGCTCCTACTTTAAACGGTAGCTTAGGGATTAACTTCTGGTTTACCGATAATCTTGCATTATTCGTAGAATCTAAATACAAGCACTCTTTTGAGCCTGAAATGGGACAACATTTCCAACACAGTGCAGGTATCAAATTTATGTTTGGTGGAACTGATACTGATGGTGACGGAATCTATGATAAAGATGACGAATGTCCAGAAACTCCAGGTCTTCCTGAATTTAACGGATGTCCAGATTCTGATGGTGATGGAATCCCAGACAAAGATGATGAATGTCCAAATACTCCAGGTCTAGCTGAATTTAATGGATGTCCTGATACTGATGGTGATGGCGTTCCAGATAAAGATGACGAATGTCCAGAAACTCCAGGGATGGTTGAGTTTGACGGATGTCCAGATTCTGATGGTGACGGCGTTCCAGATAAAGATGACGAATGTCCAGAAACTCCAGGTCTAATCGAATTTAACGGATGTCCAGATTCTGATGGTGATGGTGTTCCAGATAAAGACGACGAATGTCCAGATGTTGCTGGTACTGTTGCAAACAACGGATGTCCAGAACCAACTGCTGAAGTTGTAAAAGAACTTAACGAATACTCTAATACTGTTTTATTCGATTTCAATAAAGCGACAGTTAGAAGTGAATCTGAAGAAGCTTTAAATTCTATCGCAGATATCATGAAAGAATACGACAACACTGTATTCCATATTGAAGGTCACACAGATAGCGTAGGTAACGACGATTACAACCTAAAACTTTCTAAGGAAAGAGCTGCTTCTGTAAGAGAATATTTAATTGGAGCTGGTATCCCAGAAAACAGATTAACTTCTGAAGGTTACGGGGAATCAAGACCAATTGCTACTAATAATACTGCTGCCGGAAGACAGGAAAACAGAAGAGTAGTTATTTCTCTAGATGAAGACAAAGAAATGAAGTAATCTAACAGTGTTAGTCACTTTATAAATTTTACAAAAACGCGCTGAAACCTCAGCGCGTTTTTTATTTTTATAGTATGAAATCATTTATCCGTCAGGTCTTAGAAAAGCTTCTAAAAGAAGAAACTCCAATTTCAGATATTATTTTTGTGCTACCCAGTAAAAGAGCTGGTGCTTTTCTTCTAAACGAATTAAGTATGCTTTCTTCGGAAAGTATTTTTGCACCAAAAATTTATAGTATTGAAGAGTTTGCTGAAGAAGTTTCCGGTTTAAAATCTATAGATAATACCACCACATTATTTGAGTTTTATGAGGTATATCAAAAACTTACTTCTAAGGAAGAATTGGAAAATTTTGAAACCTTTCTTGCCTGGGCACAAAGCCTGATTCATGATTTTAATGAGATCGATCGCTATTTGATTGATGCTGAAAAGTTTTTTGATTACCTGGCCGATATTCAGGATATTAATCACTGGTCTAAACAAAACCGAACTGAACTAATTGAAAACTACCTGAAGTTTTGGGCGCAGTTACCTCAATATTATCAAGTTTTAAAAGAAAATCTAGTCGCCAAAGAGCATGGCTATCAAGGCTTAATTTATCGAGCAGCAGCAACTAAAATACCAGAATACGCTTCAGAAAACGCTAATCACAATTATGTATTCTTAGGATTTAATGCACTTAACTCTGCAGAGCAGATTATTTTTCAAGAATTATTAGAAAAACAACTGGCTACAGTTTATTGGGACATTGATAATGTTTTCCTGAAAGATTATCATCACGAGGCTTCTCTGTTTATCCGTGAATATTTAAAAGATTGGCCATTTTACCAAGAAAACCCGCTAAATCCTGACATCGAAGAATACAGCAAAGAAAAAGATATATCGATCACCGGGATTCCCAAAAATGTAGGACAAGCGAAGTATTTAGCTGAATTACTAGCCGATAAAAGCGAAGCTGAATTAGAGAAGACCGCCATTGTTCTGGGTGATGAAAGTTTGTTGTTACCTATTTTAAATAGTTTACCGCCCAATGTAAAAGATTTGAATATCACCATGGGATTTCCGCTTAAAAATGCTCCCGTAACTTCGCTATTCAATTCGTTATTCGATCTTCATACAAAATCGGGTTCCAGCTATTATTATCGAAATGTGATCGCGATTGTAAACCACCCTTCTTTGCATCAAATATTAAAACCCTATGCTTCTAAATTTATTCAAAATATAAATAAAGAAAATACGGTCTATTTGAAATTGGAAGATATTCAGGACAATTTTCCCGACGATATTAAAGAGTTTATCGGATGGTGTTTTAATGACTGGAAGAATTCAGCTAAAATTGCTATCGAAAATTTTCAAAATATTGTTTTCAGCATTAAAAACATTCTAAAAGAGGAGCAAACAAGTAAACTACAATTAGAATTTTTATATCATTTTCATAAACTTTTTAATCAGCTTCAGACCTTAAATAATACATATCCGCATATAAATAGTTTAACGGCCTTACGCAATTTCTATAATGAAATAATGAGCACGCAAAGTCTGGATTTCCAGGGACGACCTTTTAAAGGGTTGCAGCTTATGGGAATGCTAGAGTCTCGCGCACTCGATTTTGAAAACGTAATTATCACTTCGGTTAATGAAGGGACTTTACCTTCAGGAAAATCGAATAATTCTTTTATTCCTTACGATCTTAAAAAATCTTATAACCTGCCTACATATCGCGAGAAAGATGCAGTGTACACCTATCACTTTTACCGACTTTTGCAGCGAGCTAAAAAAGTCACCTTGCTCTATAATACCGAAAGTGGCGGATTAAATTCCGGAGAAAAAAGTAGATTCTTAACGCAGCTGGAAATCGAAAAACAACCAAAACATGAGTTGAAGATTAATACGGTTTCGCCAAAAGTTCCAAAAGTGAATACCGAACTGAAGGTAATCGAAAAAACTCCCGCCATGATCGAGAAATTAAAAAGTCTTGCTAATTATGGATTTTCGCCTTCAGCTTTAACAACTTATATACGTAATCCGCTTGATTTTTATTATCAATATGTGCTTGGGGTTAAAGAGGAAGAAGAAGTTGAAGAAACCGTTGCCTATAACACCTTAGGTACCGTAATTCATGACAGTTTAGAGGAATTCTACCAACCTTTGGAAGGACAAGTTTTAACTGAAGCTCATATTCTTGATTTTAGAAAACGAATTGGGAAGGAAGTAGCCACTCAGTTCCAGAAAACTTACACAAAATCGCCTATTTTACAGGGAAAAAATTACTTGATTTTTGAAATTGCAAAGCGCTATCTATCAAACTTCTTTGATCTAGAAAGCAATCGTTTAAAAAACGGAGAAGAGATAAAAATCGTTAAAATTGAAAAAAATCTAAAAACCAAAATCGTTGTTCCTGAACTTAATTTTCCGATTTATATTAAAGGAAAAGTAGATCGCGTAGAAAATTGTAACGGTATCACCAGAATTATTGACTATAAAACTGGAAAGGTTGATCAAAGTAAAATAGAAATTGTAGATTGGGAAAACATCACTACAGATTACGATAAGTACAGCAAGAGTTTTCAGGTACTTGCCTATGCTACCATGATGAAAAACGAAGAAAACATTTCGCTTCCTTTAGAAGGTGGGATTATTTCTTTTAAAAACCTGAAAAGCGGTCTGCTAAAATTTGCCAAGCGAGAGAAACCTAGAGGAGGTTCTAAAGATTTCTCTATCAGCGAAGACACTTTCACAGCATATCAAGACCAATTAAAAAAATTAATTACTGAAATTTGCAATCCGGCGATTCCTTTCACCGAAAAAGAAATTTAGAATTTATGGAAGTTACGAAAAAGAAAAATATCCAGATTGAAGGAAAACACGACAAACCGATACTTTGTGATGTGTTTTATCAAGACGATCAAAAACCAAAACCCGTAGTGATTTTTTGCCACGGTTATAAAGGATTTAAAGATTGGGGTGCCTGGGGTAAAATGGCAGAAACCTTTGCAGAAAAAGGTTATTTTTTCGTGAAATTTAATTTTTCACACAATGGCACAACTCCAGAAAATCCAACCGAATTTTTGAATATAGAGGCTTTTGGAGATAACAACTACATGATAGAATTAGACGATCTGCAATCTGTAATCGATTGGATCCTGTTGCCAGATTTTCCTCAGGCCGTTCAGGTAGATGTTAGCCATATTAATCTTATTGGGCATTCTAGAGGTGGTGCTATTGCCATCATTAAGGCTGCAAACGAAAAACGTATCACAAGATTGGTAACTTTTGCAGCACCAACAGATTTGGGCGCAAAATTTCCAAAAGGAGAAGAATTGGAAAAATGGGAAAAGAAAGGTGTACAATATATTGTTAACTCTAGAACAAAACAACAATTGCCACACCACTACCAATTCTACAAGAATTATAAAGAAAATAAAGAACGCCTAAACGTTAAGAACGCAACGCAAAAGCTAGATGTTCCGCATATGATTGCTCATGGAAGTAACGACACTACGGTTTCCATTTCTTCTTCAGGAGAATTATTCGAATGGAGCCCAATCTCTAAGCTATTACTTGTAGAAAACGCTAATCATGTTTTTGAAGCTACACATCCCTGGGAAAAAGAGGAACTACCAGAGAAACTTCAATATCTTTTAGACAGAACTTTTCCATTTTTAGAGGCAGAAGTTCAGGCACTGGTTGATGAATATGGTGACTCTGATGATTAACATATTTTGATATAAAAATCACAATAAACCTCCGCTTTCTTTATGATTGCAGGAGGTTTCTTTTTTTCTTTTCCTTTTGAAACTATCTTTGAAAAAAATTACAATAATGAAACGATTTGTTATAGCCCTACTAATTTGCCTAAGCACAGCGGCCAATGCTCAGTTTAATGAAGAAGGAAACCTTTATTACGAAGAAACGATAACTACCCAGGGTAAATCTAAAGAACAAATCAAAGAAAAGTTGCACGAATGGCTTTTAGCTGAATTTAAGCAATCCAACATAAAAGCTTCAAAAAATACAGAAGATGAAATGATTGCAGATATTACTTCTAAAGTGAACGTAAAACAAGGCGATATTACCACCAAAATGAATATTTACTTCGGAATTTTAAGCAGTTTCAAGGATGAAGAGTTTACTGTTCAGTTAAGTCATATTGATATTGGTCCAACCCAAACACCAGTTAAAATTGATTTTCCAGATTTTGAATCTTTCAAAAAAGAAATGCAGGAAACAGTAAATCGACTAAGTGGAGATGCTAAAGCTAAAAATCAAGCCATTCTAGATGATGAAAAGAAAATTAAAAGCATTTATGAACGTGGATTACAAAATCACAAAAACATGCTCGCTTCTGTAAAAACATATATTTCTGGATTAGTAGAAAGAATGAAAAAGACCATAAAATAAAAAACCCCGCAGTTGCGAGGTTTTGTGGAGAATATCGGAGTCGAACCGATGACCTTTTGGCTGCCAGCCAAACGCTCTAGCCAGCTGAGCTAATCCCCCGGTTGGATGCCAGCAAATTTATAAATTTTATCCATATAAAAAAGTTTTTTAAGATTAATGATACAAACTGCCCTACCTAAAGATTTAGCTGAAATCAAACAACTTACAGAGCGTTGCGCCCAGGCAATGATTGCAAAAGGAATTAACCAATGGAACGAGAACTATCCTACAAAAGAAAAACTTGCAAGCGATATTCAGAAAGAAGAATTATTTAAACTTTTAAATGAGGAAAATGAACTTATGGGTATCATTGTTTTAACACCTAATATGGATGATGAGTACATCCCAATTAATTGGCTTACCAAGAATAAAAATAACCTTTACATTCATCGTCTTGCCACCGATCCTTCTTTTTGGGGACTAGGTAACGGTAAAATTCTAATGGATTTTGCTGAAGAATTTGCAAGAGATCACAATTACGATTCAGTGCGTTTGGACACTTTTAGCCAGAATAAAAGAAACCAGCGATTCTACGAATCTCGAGGTTATCACCGTTTAGGCGATATTTTCTTCCCGATGCAAAGTGAACATCCATTTCATTGCTACGAACTAGTTCTTTAAAAAAACCCGTCTATCTTTGCCAATATGGCCCAATTAGATACCTCAGCAGTAAGTTTTAAAAACATTAATAGGATAGCCATCCCTGCGATTATTGCAGGAATTGCTGAACCCCTAATTTCTCTTACGGATATTGCTGTAATTGGAAATGTAAAAGACAACTCGGTTGAAGCTTTGGCTGCCGCGGGGATCGTAGGTTCATTTTTATCTGCAGTAATCTGGATATTGGCACAAACAAAAACCGCTATTTCAGCAAAGGTTTCTCAACATTTAGGCGCTAATCGATTGCATGCGGTTAAAACTTTGGTTCCACAAACAATCGTTTTTAATCTTCTTCTTAGTCTTTTAATCTACGGAATTACAGCTCCACTGGCGCGACTAATATTTAGCGCTTATAATGCTGAAGGTTTAATTTTGGATTATTCGATCAGATACTATCAGATTAGAGCAATTGGTTTTCCCTTAACACTGTTAACCTTTACCATTTTTGGTGTATTTAGAGGTTTGCAGAACACTTCTTGGGCCATGAAGTGCAGTCTTAGTGGCGCGCTGGTAAACATTGCGCTCGATTACTTACTGGTTTACGGTATCGATGGCTATATTCCTGCTATGCATTTAGAAGGCGCCGCTTATGCCAGCTTAGCCGCCCAAGCTACAATGTTGATTATAGCCTTATGGTTTTTCTTTCGTAAAACGCCGTTTCATTTAAAACTGAGTTTTAATATAAATCCTGAATTTAAATCACTATTAGTGATGGCCGGTAATCTTTTCTTACGCACGCTTTCGCTAAATATAGCTATAATGCTAGCTAATGCTTACGCTACCGATTATGGAGAAAGCTATATCGCCGCCCAAAGTATTTTAATGAATATCTGGCTCTTTTTTAGCTTTTTTATCGATGGCTATGCAAATGCCGGTAATGCAATTGGCGGTAAATTATTAGGCGCAAAAGATTACAAAAACCTTTGGGAACTTAGCAAGAGGATTTCAAAATATGCCGTTTTGATTGCGCTTATATTAATGGTCTTATGTGGGATCTTTTATAATCAAATTGGCTTTTTATTCAACAAAGATGAAGTTGTTTTAGCGCTCTTTGCCTCTACCTTTTGGATCGTTCTATTAATGCAGCCAATAAATGCAATCGCTTTTATGTTCGACGGAATTTTTAAAGGCCTGGGCGAAGCTGTTTATCTACGGAATATTTTATTAGTTGCCACCTTTTTAGGTTTTACGCCTGCGCTGTTAATTTCAGATTACTTCGGGCTGAAATTATACGCTATTTGGATCGCATTTCTAGTCTGGATGTTGATACGAAGTGTAGGACTGGTTATTAAATTCCGAAGAAAATACTTGAATAAAGATGTTTAAACTAGGCAATTTTGCTTTCAACACTCTGCGTTAATGGCATTTTGAAGGTAAAAGAAGTTTCTCCATTCTCAGACGTCATAGCCAAAGAACCATCGTGTGCTTTGGCAATTTCTGAAGCGATGTAAAGTCCTAAGCCAAGTCCATTTTCGTTGCTTTGAGCCTTGCTTTTAAAAAATGGCTTGAATAAATCCCCTCGATAGTCTTCAGGAATTGTTTTGCCCTGATTGATCACCGATAAGCTAAATTCATTTTCAGTATTAGACACAATTACCTCGATAGGCTCTTCTAAAGTTCCGTGCTTAGTAGCGTTGCTTAATAAGTTTGATAATAACTGGGAAACCCGGCTGCTATCACAATTAACCGTTTCGGTAACTGATATTGCGGTAGTAATCTTATTTTCTTTATTCAGCGCTCTAAATTCTTCGACCACTTCACGAATCTCTTTTTCAAGCTTAGTGCTATTATTAGATCGGTTTAAATTAATACCATCTCCCAAATTTCCTTTTGCAAAATCTAAGAGATTATCAATTAGACTCTGCATCCTGTAAGACGTCGATTTAATAATTTCTGCCTGTTTTTTAGAAGCCTCAGGAAGATTGGCACTCAACAACATATCGGCACAAATTCGAGCAGTCCCAACAGGATTTCTAAGATCATGTCCTAAAATTGCAATAAAGGTTTCTCGTAATTCGGCTATTTCTTGCTGTTTTTGTAATTGCTTATTCGCATTTTGTAATTTTTGAACCGATTCTAAATGAAAAGAAATTAACTCGACATACTGCTCAAACATTCCTTTTATTTGGTCGTTATTCAAATTTGCCGGATTGGGATCTATGGCACACAGAGTACCAAAGAAAGATCCATCTCTAAGAAATATGGGATAAGAAATATAGCTTTTAAAACCGTATTGTTTTGGTGTGTGGTGATCCTTAAATATAAAATTATTATCTACATCGTTAATTATTACAGGAATGTGATGTTCCCTAATTTCATTACAAATTGTAGAACCAACATCCAGCTCATCGCCCGGTCGCAAACCAAATTCAATATCATCTTTAGAAACTGCAGTAATCCAACGATTTTCGGTAACTCTCGCAACAGCAACAAACCTCATTTTAGAAGTGCTACTAATTACATTTAATAATGAGTGGATTCCGGGAATCTCATTTACATCTTCTATATCTTTCTTGAAATTCAGTGCTAGTTCTTCATTCATAAATTAATTGCGAGGTCAGGATGTTCAAAATTGATTAATGCATTGCAAATATGGGAACTCTTTTATTAACGAAGTGTTCACTTATAAATATTTTAAGAATCTTTAGTTTTGAAAAAACTTAATATATGACAACCACGCGAGAAGATGGAAGCCTATTTTCTAAAGTTGAAAACGGCATAGGTACTATAGAATTTGGGCATCCGGCAAGCAACAGTTTTCCCGGTATACTTTTAGAACGTTTAGAAAAAGCGATTTCAAATTTTTCTGAAGATACTAAAGTTAAAGTGATTGTACTAAAATCTGAAGGAGAAAAAGCCTTTTGTGCCGGCGCTTCTTTTGAGGAGTTAATGGCGGTTGAAAATACAGAACAGGGAAAAGTTTTTTTCTCGGGTTTTGCGAAGGTCTTAAATGCCATGCGTAGCTGTAAAAAATTAATTATTGGTCGTATTCAGGGGAAAACAGTAGGTGGTGGCGTTGGATTAATCGCTGCCTGCGATTATGCAATGGCTACAGAAGCGGCGTCTATTAAAATTTCAGAATTAAGTATTGGTATAGGCCCGTTTGTAATTGCACCGGCAATAGAGCGAAAAATAGGTGTAGACGGACTCGCTGAACTTAGTCTTGCGGCACACGAATGGAAAACGGCATATTGGGCAAAAGATAAAGGTCTTTATGCTAGGGTTTTTGAAAACATAAAAGATTTAGATAAGGAAGTTGAGCTATTTGCTGAAAAATTAGCATTTTACAATCCCCAAGCCCTACTCGAAATGAAAAAGCTTTTGTGGAAAGGTACAGAGAACTGGTCGACCATTTTAATAGAAAATGCGGCTATTAGTGGAGAACTGGTGTTATCTGACTTTACCAGAAACGCACTCTCTAAATTTAAAAAATAGGATATGAAAGTTTTACCACTTGATGCCTTAGGTAACAAAGCCGAATTGTTTGGGTATTACATAGGTCAATTTGTAGCAATGGTTTTGCCATTTTTATTATTCGCAATAGTAGCATTTTCAGTTTACCGTATTTTAAAAAAGAAAAAGCTAAAGAAATTTTGAAATAGTTAGCAACGATTATTTTGTAAAAAAGACGAAGTATTTGGTTTTTAAGTAACAGCACTTTTTGGCAAATGACCTCCAAAATATTTTTGCTTCAATATTTATTTCCTTTTTCGAAATTTATTTAAAAGTCCAAAAAAAGAAAGCGAACTTTACCATTTTATTGGCTATTCGAAAATTGCATTTCTCTACATTTATTTAAAATTGAACGATGCTATTGCAACAACCAGAATTACCTAAAGATAAACCTGCATCCGAAACTCAGAAATATGGCTTTGAACTTTCGGATTTTTTAAGTGAAAACTTTTGGTTTCTACTCATTTTTGTTGTGATCACTGCCTTAGTAATTTTTGATTATTACCGTCGCAAAAAAGGAAGAAAATAATGCAGAGTACTTTACCTGAAAACGAGGAAACTTTTGAGATTTTGAGTTTTCTAAGCGGTTATGGCTTTTGGATGATATTAGCCATAATTCTTGTGATTTTAGTTTTTTACAAAAAGTTTAAAAAATAAGTTAGCGCTAAAGATTAGTGTTGCGTTAGGGATTGCAGTGAAAATCCTTTTGCGAGTTTGCGAGCAAAAGATTGAAACGAAAAGCCCGGCCGCAGGCAACGCCTAAATTATTGAAATTCGGTAAAAATTAACGGGTTTTAAGCCAACCGGTAATGCTTAAACGCTCAGAGTTTTTGACTTCTTTTACTTCGTGTTCTAAAATCTGACTCTCGAAAATCACCACTCTGCCCGGCAATGGGTAAATAACTTCCTCGTTACCGTCTTTCTTATAAATCACCAGCTCGCCACCGTTTGTATTTTCCCAGCTATCATCGTTTAAATAGCTTACAATCGACAATTTACGACGAGAATCGTTTTGAAATGTATCTAAATGTCGCTTGTAAAACGTGCCTTTTGGGTACACCGCATAATGAAATTCTTTGTGCAAAATCCCCATAAAACAAGTCCTATTTAGGTAATGGACAAGATTATTGATTTTATTGAAGAAAATCTTTTCGGTTTCGCCGGCTTCAGCTTCGTTCATCCATAAAATAAAATCACCACGAATGGCTTTTTCAACAAGCTCGTTGGTGCGATTTCCAATAGCCGATTTTTTGAATTGATCTTCCTGATATTGGGATATTAAAGCTCCTCTTAAGCGGCTAATTTCTTCATTTTCAAAAAAATCGTCCACTATACAATATTGCTTTTCCAGCAAATCATCAATTATTGTCTCGTACTGCTGATTTAACTTGAAATCTAGCTGCTCAAAAAGTTCTTCTGTCAATTTTGAAAAAATAAAAACCGTGTAAAATTAAGCTATTTTTAAATACGAAGTTTGAAAATATTTTAATTTGATAATGTGCTAGTGCGATAATATGATCATAGTAAGCAGCCTAAAAAATTTTGAATTTTGAATGCTGAATTCATTCCAATCTCCACTCTAAATTCTCATGTCGCATATCTTTCTTCTCAATTCTAACCTCTCAAAACTTCTCCCAATCTTTCCAAACGGGTTCTATTCCGTTTTTAAGTAACATTTCAGCTATCACTTCGGTACTGCGCTCATCTGAAATTTCGAACTGTTCTAAAGATTGTGGTTCGACTACATAACCACCGGGATTGGTTTTCGATTCAGCACTCATCGAGGTGATTCCTAAATGCGCAATATGATCGCGGAATTTCTCTTGCTCTCGCGTAGAAATCGATAATTCTACGTCTTCATCTAAAATTCGATAGGCGCAAATCACCTGTAATAAGTCAGGATCGGTCATTTCAACTTTAGGTTCTAAACCACCGCTAAACGGCCGCAATCTTGGGAAAGAAATAGAATATTTCGTTTTCCAATAGGTTTTCTGAAGGTATTTAAGATGAAGCGCGGTAAAAAAACTATCGGCTCGCCAATCTTCTAAACCAAATAAGGCACCGATTCCTATTTTATGAATCCCTGCTCTGCCCAAACGGTCTGCAGTAGCTAAACGATAATCGAAATTGGACTTTTTGCCTTTGGGGTGATGAATTTTATAAGTTTCGCGGTGATAGGTTTCCTGATACACCAAAGTAGCGTACAAGCCATCGTTCACCAATCGTTCATATTCATCTTGATCTAGTGGTTGCACTTCAATAGAAATATTCGCAAAATGTGGTTTTAATAACCGAACGGCATTACTTAGGTAATCGATTCCTACAGTTCTGTTAGCTTCGCCCGTCACTAATAAAATATGCTGATAGCCTTTATTTTTTAGAAATTCGGCTTCTTTTAAAATTTCAGCATCGGTTAAGGTTCTACGCGGAATCTTATTGGTTAAACTAAAGCCGCAATAGGTACAAATATTTTGACACTCATTGCTGAGATACATCGGTGCATACATTTGCATCGTATTCCCAAAACGCTTTTTAGTAATCAGCCTGCTTTTCGCCGCCATTTGCTCTAAATACGGTTTTGCTGCCGGAGAAATTAAGGCTTTAAAATCTTCAAGATCAGGTTTTATTGTACTTAACGCACGTTCTACATCTTGTGCATTTTTTTGTTGAATACTTTCCAACACCTCATCCCAATGGTACTTTGCTAAAAGGGTTTTAAAACTACTCATATAAAAATTGTGTTAGGGGGCTACTCGCTTCTGCAATTTTGCCTGTTTCGGCAAGTTTTGCTTCGTAAGCCATTCGCCCAGATTCTACCGCCATTTTAAAGGCTTTTGCCATTTGCACCGGATTTTTAGAAACGGCAATTGCGGTGTTTACCAAAACTGCATCGGCTCCCATTTCCATCGCAAAAGCGGCGTGAGAAGGTGCTCCAATTCCGGCATCTATAATTACCGGAACATTACTTTGTTCGATGATGATTTCTAGAAAATCGAAGGTTTTTAAGCCTTTGTTGGTTCCAATAGGAGCACCTAAGGGCATCACACATTGAGAGCCAACATCTTCTAAACGCTTACACAATACCGGATCAGCATGTATATAAGGCATCACCACAAAACCTAATTTCACCAATTCTTCGCAAGCTTTTAAAGTTTCTATGGCATCGGGCAATAAATATTTAGGATCGGGATGAATTTCTACTTTTACCCAGTTTGTTCCCAACGCTTCGAGTGCCATTTGTGCCGCAAAAACCGCTTCTTTGGCATCGCGAACGCCTGACGTATTAGGCAATAAACTTAAGTTTTCGTGAGATAGACTACTAATCATATCATCTTCAGTATTGCCCGCTTCAACTCTTTTGAGCGCCACGGTAACCAACTCACTTTCTGAAGCTAAAACCGCTTCGCGCATTAGGTTTGAATTACTGAATTTCCCCGTTCCCGTAAATAACCGAGAATCGAAGCTTTTATCTGCTATTTTTAGTTTTTCCATTTTTAAATTTTTAGCTGTCAGCTTTTAGCCTACAGCGATTAGCTTAAATTTTTCATTTTCTTTTTTCCATCGCCGAAAAAAAAAACAAAAAAGTCTAGGCTTACGAAACTTGCTCTGAATTGTATGTTCAGAAGCTAAATTTTAGAAACTCGCTACGCTCAAACAGCCTAAAATTTAAGCGCTTCTTTTACTACCAATTCTACGAGCAATTTTCGGTAAGCCGTGTTCTCATCCATTCAACATTTAGCATTCAAAGTAAATTAGTCCTGATTCTTGTTTCTTGATTCAATTCATTTTCAAATCAACACATTACCACATCATCAAATTGTCTATTTCCTAACATCTAAACTCTCACAGCAAAGCGATCTAAAATCTGCTGAATTTCTTTTTCCGGATGTTCCGAATGCGCCAATAAACCGGAAACCGCGACTCCACTTAATCCAATTTCTCGGAGTTCTTCTATGTCGTTTAGTGTAATTCCGCCAATGGCAATTATAGGAACCGTGTTTTCTTGCTGCGAATATTTCTCTATCAATTCCTGATAACCTGAAAATCCAAGAATCGGACTTAGTTTTTTTTTAGTTGACGTAAACCTTAGCGGCCCCAAGCCAATATAATCGACTCCGTTTTGCAAATGATCTACACAATGCTGCAGCGTATTTGCGGTTCCGCCAATAATCTTTTCCTCTCCTAAAATCTGGCGAGCTTCTAAAATTCCGGTATCCTGCTGTCCCAAATGCACACCATCGGCATTACAGGTTTTTGCGACTTTCACGTGATCGTTGATAATCAGTTTTGCTTGATAAGCTGAGCATATTTCACGAGCTGCGATTGCGGTTTTTAATACTTCTTTTGCTGAAGTTTCTTTCAGTCGTAGCTGAATCCAATTGCTACCGGCTTGTAACACGCGTTCTATATTTTCTAAATGAACTTTAGCATTTTCTCCCTGCGAGATATAATGCAGTGCAGAAATTTCTTTTTGCAAATTCATCGGTTTATTTAAAAACTGATTCATAGTGTTGCTTTATTTTTATAAAACTTTTTATTGGATTTTCTTGTTGCCAAACCGCCCCAAGCACTGCCGCGCCACTAAAACCCATTTTACGAGTTGCTGAAATTTTTTCTGAATCAATTCCGCCTAGTGCAATCACTTGTTGTTGAATATTGTTTACCTGAAACTTTTTTCCCGAATACCCGGTTTTAGAGATCGAATTAAAAACAGGACTCAAAAAACAGTAATCGAAATTCAATGTTTCTGAAAGCATTTCCTTTTGATGCACTGAAGTGCTTACCGTAAATTTTTCTTGCTGAAAAGAAGTGATATAGTCATCTACATTTTCCTTCAGATTTGTTCTGAAATATTCCGGAAGATGAATGCCTTTCAGCCCAAATTCTCGTGCCAATTCGTGATGCTGATGTAGCACCATTTTGCAGCGGTATTCAGGGGCAACGTTTTCTAACCAGTTTTTTAATACTTCAAAAGAAACCATGGGTTTACGAATATGAAGAATTTCTAAACCTGCATCGAGTATCGGTTTCAGTTGAAATTCTTCATTTTCAATACATTTTTCCGCAGAAATCACGATTAGCATTATTTCAAATTATATTTTGACATTCTCAAATTGTAATTAAAATTAGTGCCGTCATTCCGGACTCGATTCGGAATCTCCCACATTTAAAAACTGAATTAGGATGAGACCATGAATCAATTTCAGGGTGACGCCCATATTTTAAAATCATTAACTATTTCAGCATTCCGCTTTACGAATTTTCTGAAGAAATTACGATCAGCATTATTCAGAAATTATAAATACACTTCGCTTCCTTTCTTCTTAAACTCTTCTGACTTTTCTTCCATTCCTTTGATGATGGCTTCCTCGGTATCCATTCCGTTTTCTTTGGCATAATTCCGTACATCCTGAGTGATTTTCATCGAGCAGAAATTAGGTCCGCACATCGAACAAAAATGAGCCACTTTTGCGTTGTCTGAAGGTAACGTTTCATCGTGATACGCTCGTGCTGTATCTGGATCTAGCGCTAAATTAAACTGATCTTCCCAACGGAATTCGAATCTCGCTTTACTCATCGCATCATCCCGATGTTGTGCTCCCGGATGCCCTTTTGCTAAATCTGCCGCGTGAGCCGCAATTTTATAAGTAATTACACCTTCCTTTACATCTTCTTTATTCGGTAAACCAAGATGTTCTTTTGGAGTTACATAACATAACATCGCACAACCGTACCAGCCAATCATTGCCGCTCCAATTCCGCTGGTAATATGGTCGTAACCCGGAGCAATATCAGTGGTTAGTGGACCAAGCGTGTAAAAAGGCGCTTCGCCACATTCGGCCAATTGCTTATCCATATTTTCTTTAATCATATGCATTGGGATATGTCCGGGACCTTCAATAAAGCATTGTACATCGTGTTTCCAAGCGATTTTTGTTAGCTCGCCAAGTGTTTCTAATTCGGCAAACTGCGCATAATCGTTAGCATCGGCAATACTACCCGGACGCAAACCGTCGCCAAGAGAAAATGCTACATCGTAAGCTTTCATAATTTCGCAAATCTCTTCAAAATGCGTGTATAAAAAGCTCTCCTGATGATGGGCTAAACACCATTTTGCCATAATAGAACCACCACGAGAAACAATTCCCGTTACTCGTTTTGCGGTATGCGGAATATATTTTAAACGAACTCCGGCGTGAATGGTAAAATAATCAACTCCCTGTTCGGCTTGTTCAATTAAAGTATCTCTAAAAATTTCCCAAGTTAAATTTTCAGCTTTTCCGTTTACTTTTTCTAAGGCCTGATAAATAGGAACCGTCCCAATGGGTACCGGAGAATTCCGAAGAATCCATTCTCGGGTTTCGTGAATATTTTTTCCGGTAGAAAGGTCCATTATGGTATCGGCGCCCCAACGGCAAGCCCACACTGCTTTTTCTACTTCTTCTTCAATAGAAGAACTTACGGCAGAATTCCCAATATTGGCATTGATTTTCACCAGGAAATTACGCCCAACAATCATTGGTTCACTTTCCGGATGATTAATATTACTCGGTATAATTGCGCGTCCTTTGGCAACCTCATCTCGAACAAATTCCGGAGTAATTACTTTAGGAATACTTGCCCCAAAACTTTCGCCCGGATGTTGTTCGGTAATCTGATTGATTTCCTGAAGTTTCTGATTTTCCCGAATAGCAATAAACTCCATTTCCGGCGTAATAATGCCTTTACGCGCGTAATGCATTTGGGTTACATTTTGCCCCGGTTTCGCTTTTAAAGGTTTTCGAATTCGTTTAAACCGAAGTTCATCTAACTTTTCGTTCTCTTCACGCTGCCGTCCATATTCTGAGGAAAGTCCAGATAATTGCTCTACATCTTCTCTTCCTGAAATCCATTGTTGGCGAATGGGTTGTAAACCTTGGCGCACATCAATTTCTACATTTGGGTCGGTAAAAGGACCACTGGTATCGTACACCAAGACCGGTTCGTTTGGCGTTTTTGTCCCGTTAAATTTATCGACGGTATCATCAAGCGTAATTTTACGCATAGGTACCTTCACATTTTCGTGAAGTTGGCCTTTTACATAAATTTTTTCTGAATTTGGAAAGGGCGTTCTGCTGATGGCTTCTTCCCTTGGTAATTGGTTAGGTTTCATACTAAAAAGATTTAGATTGATGTTTAAAATTTGATTACTGAAAATAAAACGCTCAACCGCCTTGCGTAGCACGAATCACCAATACATTACTGCCTTCTTCCACTAGTGTGTGTTCCCACTGTGGTTTAGAAATAATTTCGTTGTTAATGGCAATAGCAATTCCTGAAGCCTGAATATTAAGCTGCTCTAAAAGTTCTTCAAGCTTTACAGGCTCTTTAAAAGAATGGGTTTGATTGTTGACGTTTACAGTTATCATATCGTTTCGATTTTAATAGCCGTAAACCAAAGAGGATTGTCTTTGAAGAAAAGTAATATGAAAAAGAATTTACCCCTAATTTGGATAAAATCAATTCAAAATTTTCTAACTTTTCCCTTCGCAGATGCTAATCTGTATCAGGTTCAAAGGGTTTTTCTCAGCCGAATTGAATCAGCACCCCTAAAGTTTACTTTCTCAAAGTTAAATGAAATAATCCGAATTAAAAAAATGCTAAAGGTTTATTATTCTATTTTGAATACACTTTTAATACCTTTGCACTAAAATTTCCCGAAAAGTTTCCGAAGCAATTTTTCATAATTTCAGCTTTAAAATTTTAGGGAAATCAAAATTATCTACGGCAGACTTAAAATTTCGGTATGGCAAAAATCAGGATTACCAAACAATTTTCTTTTGAAACAGGACACGCACTTTACGGCTACGATGGTAAGTGTCGCAACGTCCATGGCCATAGTTACAAACTTAGTGTAACCGTTATTGGAGAACCAATTAGCGATACTGATAATGTGAAGTACGGTATGGTAATCGATTTTGGCGACTTAAAAAAAATCGTAAAGTCTGAAATTGTAGACCAATTTGATCATGCCACCGTTTTCAACAAAAATACGCCTCATATAGAGCTGGCGAAAGAATTAAAAGATCGTGGACATCACGTGATTTTAGTAGAATATCAACCCACCAGTGAAAATATGGTGATCGATTTTTCTCAAAAAATAAACAAACACTTACCAGATCACATCAAACTACATTCGCTAAAACTTCAAGAGACTGAAAGTAGTTTTGCCGAATGGTATGCCAGCGATAATTAGAGCGTTCCCCTAGTGGGTCGGGCTATTCGCTTTATCTTTTTTATTTGCTTTGTAATTATGTTCTCAACATTTACAGGTGCTAACTGGCAAATAAAAAAGGATGCCGCTACTATCCCTAACGCAAAACATCTTTGTAGAAATAAGTATATTTGATTTATATTTCATCGTATGCAACTACCTACCGGAAAAAAGGTTTACTTCTCTAGCGATAATCATTTAGGTGCTCCTACCAAAGAAGCCAGCAAAGTACGCGAGGCGATATTCGTTAAATGGCTGGATGAAATTAAAGAAGATGCAGCGGCTATTTTTTTACTGGGCGATCTATTCGATTTTTGGTTTGAATATAAACATGCCGTACCAAAAGGCTTTGTTAGGGTTTTAGGGAAACTTGCTGAAATTAAAGATAGTGGAATCCCGATTTATTTTTTCGTTGGAAACCATGATTTATGGATGGAAGACTATTTTGAAGAAGAACTTAATATTCCAACTTTTCGAAAACCACAGGAGTTTGAATTCAACCAAAAAACCTTCTTAATTGGGCATGGTGATGGGCTGGGTCCTGGAGATTATGGCTATAAACGCATGAAAAAAGTGTTTACCAATCCGTTTTCAAAATGGCTTTACCGATGGTTACATCCTGATATTGGCGTGCCTTTAGCGCAATATTTTTCAGTAAAAAATAAACTGATTTCTGGAGACGATGATGCTAAATTCTTAGGAGAAGATAACGAATGGTTGGTGCAATATTGCAAGCGAAAACTCGAAACTAAGCATTACGATTATTTCCTTTTTGGCCATCGCCATTTACCTATGGAAATTAAGCTAAAAGAAAATTCAAAATACATAAACACCGGCGATTGGATTAATTTCTACACCTACGCTGAGTTTGATGGGGAAGATTTGTATTTGAAAAAACTGAAGAATCAGTAAGCAATCTCAGTTGGCAGTTTTTCAATAAACAATTATCAATGGACTTTGGGCCACTAGCGTTTAGCGATCAGCTTTCTGCTTAAAAGTCTTAAAAGTCTTAAAATTTTAGGTTGAAACTATCAAATCTTGAATATTCTTCTTTAAAATCTGAATCCTTACTAAGATTCACTTCTGGATACAATTGCTCACAAACTCACAAGCACTCGAAGTGACAGGTTTCTCAATTCAAAATTCAGCATTCAAAATACAACATTTGGAAGCGTTTTTAATATATTCTCTCTAGTCTAATATCTAACATCAAATTGCGAAGCAGTCTAATTTTTTGATTCGAATTCCAAATAATAATGAAGCCTCATTTTGAAGATTGTGCCCTCCAAAAGGTCGCAGATTTCATTAAGTTCAAACGCATTAACCACAAAATCCATTTTTTGAAGTGGAGATTTCAGTAAAATATTTCGTTCGCATAATTCAGAATGAGGACAATGAGAACAGTTGCCTGCGCTATTTTTTGCCATTCGAATATTTTTTGAAAACATATTCACTTCTTCAGGAGAAAGATAAAATCCCATATCCTTAAATACGAGTTGAACTCGCTTTTCATTAGAATTAGCAATTCCGCTTTTCCACTTAAAAGAAATCCCGGTATTGTTGTGGTAAATAATATCGACGTCCTCCATATTTCTAGCAGGTTTATCTCAAAGATAAAAATTTTATTTAAATTCAGTCTAAATAGACATGGGTTTTGTTTGCTGTTGAGAAAGTCTTTAGTCGTTAGTTTACTGTTTAGCGTTTAATGTTTTCCGTTAGCATCAAATACATTCAAAATCCAGCAAAAAAATTTACAGTATACGATTTACAATATACTTTATACTGTAAAGTTAGGACGCAGAGCTTTCGGACTCTAACTTTGCAATTCGTATTTGCAATTTTGGTAAGGAAAATCCAGGATCAATCATTCTTGGTTTCGGTTAAAAAATCGGTACTCTTTAGTTGGTAATTTTAGTCTTCGGTTGAAAAATTTCAGTTGAAAATGAGGAATTTGAGTTGAGCTCTAAGTCGGCTAATTTTAGATTAGTTTTTAGTATGACGGTAGCGCAGGTTCACAATTCGGCATTTAATTTCAGAATACTTAAAAGTGGATTGTTCTGATTCTTGACTCTTGATTCTTCTCTCCCGAATCCAATTCAAAAATAAATCCTTGAATTTGTTTTCTCTAGTCTAGACTCTAAGATCTAACAGCAAAGCGATCTAAAACCTAGTTCTCCTTAATATCCTTCAACTTCAATTGCAAAGAAACATTACCGTTCCATTCATTTTCATCTACAGAATACACCGCACTAAACGGTTTTTTATTTTGAATGCATTTAATTTTCTTTCCGAGGTTAAAACCAATCACATTAAAAGAAGATTTATTATCCACTTGCGATACGCGACATTTTAAATGCGCTTCTTCACTGCCAACACATTTCCCGAAACCAGAATCGGTTAAATTTCTGGACATAAAAACCGGAGACATGTTACCGGGACCAAAGGGGGCAAATTGCTTCAGGATTCTCCAAAATTTAGGCGTGATTTCATCTAATTCTATTTCAGCATCAATAGAGATCTCAGGAGTCAGTAATTTTCTATCAATAGTTTCAGAAACTACTTCTTCAAACTTTCTTTTAAAGTTATCGTATTCTTCTTCCTTAATAGTTAAACCCGCAGCATACATATGTCCCCCAAATTGTTCAATATGATCCTGGCAAGCTTCTAATGCATTATACACATCAAATCCTTTTACCGATCGGGCTGACGCCGCCAGCTTATCGCCACTTTTTGTAAAGACTAAGGTGGGACGATAATAGGTTTCGGTTAATCGGCTTGCTACAATCCCAATCACACCTTTATGCCAGTTTTCTGCATACACTACTGTGCTCAAACACTCCTGCTCTTTTAACTCTTCAATTTGATCTAAAGCTTCTGCTGTAATCGCTTTATCAGTATCTTTTCGGGTAGAATTGTGCGATTCTATTTCCGAAGCAAAATGTTGTGCCTGCGTTTCATTTTCTTCTGTAAGCAACTCTACCGCATGTAAACCATGTTTCATTCTTCCGGCTGCATTAATCCTGGGTGCGACCACAAAAACAACATCGGTTATAGTGATCACTTCTTTTTTAATCTGACTCAAAATCGCTTTAAAGCCAGCTCTAGGCGCTACATTAATGACATGCAAACCGTGATAAGCTAAAATTCGATTTTCCCCGGTAATAGGTACAATATCGGCACCGATAGCTGTTGCTACCAAATCCAGATATGGCAATAATGCCTGTATGGTGTCGCCTCGTTTTGCCGCCATTGCCTGGATCAATTTAAAACCAACACCGCAACCGCATAATTCTTTGTAAGGATAATCGCAATCCTCTCGTTTTGGATCGAGCACAGCAATCGCCTTAGGAATTTCCGCTCCCGGGCGGTGATGATCGCAAATTACAAAGTCGATTCCTTTTTCTTTTGCGTAAGATACTTTTTCGATGGCTTTAATTCCGCAATCCAAAGCGATAATCAAACTGATATCATTATCGGACGCAAAATCGATTCCCTGAAAAGAAACTCCGTAACCTTCGTTATACCGATCTGGAATATACGTAGCTACATTAGGATATAATGTTTTTAGATAGGAAGACATTAAAGCGACACTGGTAGTACCATCGACATCATAATCGCCATAAACCATGATATTTTCACCTTCAGCTAAAGCTTGTTCTATCCTAGCCACTGCTTTTTCCATATCTTTCATAAGGTATGGATCGTGCAAATCAGCTAAATTAGGTCTAAAAAACTTTTTTGCTTCTTCAAAGCTGTTTATACCACGTTGTGCTAACAATCGGGCAATAGGTTTGTCGACACCAAGGGATTGCATCAAGGTGTTTACAGTTTCAGGATTAGGATTTGGTTTTATGGTCCAGCGCGTATTCATCAGCATTATCTATTCACAAAATTCGGTTTCCTCATGAAGGTTTCATGAGTCAAAAATAGAAACATAAAATCTTCTATTTCGCTTCAAAAATACGAAAAGATCTTACTTCTTAGGCTGTAGCGCTTCGGTATTAAAGGCGATTCCACTCCAACCGCTCTTCATAAAATTACGAATGTTTTGATGTCCCTCGCCCTCAGGATGTTTCAGTACATCTTCGAAATAATGCTTTCCAAAAAGGGCTAAAGTGGTTTCTTCATTTAAGGCTTCCAATAATCCTAAGGCAAAAATTTTACAACTTCCGTTATTGCTTCCGGCTTCATTATAAATCTCACCATTTTTAAAAGAAGCGGGAGTAAATTGATAATATTCATCAATTAAGGCAATCGTTTGATCAAAATCTGCAGTTCTAGGATTTGATTTTACCTGTTTTAGATATTGCTGTAGCGTCATATTTCGATTTTTAGTCTCGTGTTTAATTGATTACTAAAATAAAAGTTCACAATTTAATTTGTTACTTTTCGACTCTCAAATTTTTTAAAATGAAGAGCGTTAAAGGCCAACTTGTTGATATCGAAAACCGCCGAATTTTTCCTGCGGAAGTTATCATAGAAAATAAAAAGATCGTCGAAATTAAAGAATCCAAGCATAACGAAAAGCAGTTCATTATGCCGGGATTTATCGATGCGCATATCCATATTGAAAGCTCGATGTTAGTGCCGTCTGAATTCGCGCGAGTTGCCACTATCCATGGTACAGTAGCTACGGTCTCAGATCCTCATGAAATTGCCAATGTTCTAGGGATTGAAGGCGTAAATTTTATGATTGAGAATGGTAAAAAAGTACCTTTAAAATTTCATTTTGGAGCTCCAAGTTGTGTTCCGGCTACCACTTTTGAAACGGCCGGAGCGGTTATTGATTCAGATGCCATTAAAGAATTGATGCAATCTCCCGATATTTTTTATCTGGCGGAAATGATGAATTATCCCGGAGTCCTTTATAACGATCCTGAAGTATTTGAAAAAATAAAATGGGCGCAACATTTTAAAAAACCTGTAGATGGCCATGCTCCCGGACTCCGCGGAAAAGAGGCCTCAACATACGCAAAAGCAGGTATTACTACCGATCACGAGTGTTTTACGTACGAAGAGGCTGAAGAAAAACTTGCCTTAGGAATGAAAATTTTGGTGCGCGAAGGAAGCGCTGCTAAAAATTTTGAAGCGCTTATCGATCTATTGCCCGAGCATTATGAAAATATGATGTTTTGCTCTGACGATAAGCACCCTGACGATCTTATTTTAGGACATATCAATCAGCTTTGCCAGCGTGCGGTCGCCAAAGGAATCGATGTTTTTAAAGTATTGCAAACTGCCTGCATAAATCCGGCAAAACATTATAATTTAAATGTTGGTTTGCTGAAAGAAGGTAATGCGGCCGACTTTATTTTGGTAGAAAACCTTACCGATTTTAAGGTTTTGAAAACTTATATCGACGGTGAAGTCGTTGCTGAAAATGGCGAATCTCATATTCCATCTATTCAATTTAAAACACCGAATAATTTCAATATTTCTGAAAAATCCATTGAAGATTTTGTGCTAAAAGCAAATACTGAAAATGTTCGAGTGATTGAAGCCCTGGATGGTGAACTAATTTCTAACGAAATCGAAGCAAAAGTAGTTTTGAAAAACGGTTCACTTTCGTCGAATATCGAAAATGATATTTTAAAAATTTCTGTAGTTAACCGCTACGAAAACAAAGCACCTGCTGTAGCCTTTATAAAAAATTTCGGACTAAAAAAAGGAGCGATTGCCAGCTCGGTTGGGCACGATTCCCATAATATTATCGCCGTTGGAACTACCGACGAAGAAATTTGTAATGCAGTAAACATCATTATCAAAAACAAAGGAGGAATTTGTGCCGTTGATGGTGAAAATCAAAAATCACTTCCTTTACCCATAGCAGGAATCATAAGCAATAAAGATGGTTGGGAAACAGGGAAATTATATGAAGAAATAGACAAAATGGCTAAAGATTTAGGCAGCACCTTAAAAGCTCCTTTTATGACCTTATCGTTTATGGCTTTACTCGTAATCCCAGATCTTAAATTATCAGATAAAGGTTTATTCAGTGGAAAGAAATTTGAGTTTGTAAATAGCCTAAAATAATTACGCAACTAATTGATAGTCTAGGCATCTAAATAAAAACCAAGATTATGAAAAAACTATTCTTTTTTTTATTAACCTCTGCTTTTCTATTATTTACATCTTGTAAAGACAATAATGAAGATGATATTATTTGTTGCGCAAATTATGATTTGGAAATTAATATTGTTCCTAAAAATCAAGATGGAGAAAATCTAATAGAGACGGAAGCTGTAACCATAGAAAATATTGCGCTATTTTACGAAATAGATGGAGAATGGAAAGCATCAGATAATTACAACATTATATCATTATCAGAAAAACAAGATTTTCTAATGATTGCGGTAAATAATGAAATTGATCAAAATAATCGATCCGAAACTAAACTCATCATTAATGGTGAGGAATCGTTAATTACTTCTGAATTCAATACAAAGAATGGAGCAGTTATTATAAAAATATGGCTCAATAACCAAGTTGTTTTCGATGCGAGTTCTAACCAGGGGGCTAAAAGCATCGAAATTCTTTTATAACTTTTTATTTTAAAAATCCATTCTAAAAAATCCCTAACTTTTATATTGTAAAGAGCATATAGCATTACTGTTGAAGGAAATTCTTAAATTCTCAATTTCAGCCTGAAATATTAAAATATTCTTAAAATTACAACTTTCTATTTTTAATCTGTAACAATTCAGATTTTCGCGCGTCTTTTAGGTAAACAATCATTTATCAATCATTAAATCATTCATCATGAAAAAATCAATGTTTACCTTCGCTTTAGCTTTAGTACTTAATTTTGGATTTGCTAATGCAGCTGCAATCGACAACGATCCAAAAGATCCAGCAAAATTTTCTATTGAAAATCTGGCCGCAACTGAATTAAGTTCATTTTGTAAAGCTATTGTTGCCGGAAATTACGAAATGGTTTCACAACTTATCGAACTGGGAGAAGACATTAACCAAAAGTCTTTAGGAAGAACTCCTGCGATGTACGCCGCTCGATACAACAAAGCTGAAATTTTATCACTTTTAATTGAAAAAGGAGCCGATCTTAAAGTTAAATCTGAAAAAGAAAATAAGACTGCGAAAGAACTTGCTGAACTTTCTAATGCCAAAGAATCCATGAAAGTACTGGAAGAATTAGAGAAATAATTATTCCATTCTGAATTATGCCTAAAGTGCTATTCTTAAAAAAAGAATAGCACTTTTTTTATAAAATCTCCTTTATGATCTTTTGAATTTCAGGAATCATACTCTCCTCGAACCAAGGATTCTTCATTCGCCAGAATCGATTGACGGGTGAAGGATGAGGCAAAGGTAGATACTCCGGTAAAAATTCTTCGAAATTAGAAACTTTTTGGGTTAGATTTTTACGCTCCGATTTTGGCAAATAGTATTTGCTTGCATAAGAACCTATTAGAATTTTAAGCTTTACATTTTTCAACTTATCAAATACCTGATGATGCCAAAGAGGGGCACATTCTTTTCTTGGTGGCAAATCACCGGTTTTAGCTTTACCGGGATAACAAAAGCCCATTGGTAAAACGGCAAAATTAGATGGATTGTAGAATGTTTTTTCATCTACATCCAACCATTCCCGCAACTTTTTACCGCTTTGATCATTCCAGGCAATTCCTGTTTCATGTACGATTCTACCCGGTGCCTGACTAATTAATATGATCTTAGAATCTTTAACACCTTCAATAATTGGGCGCGCGCCTAACGGTAAATGTTCTTTACAAACTTCACAATCGCGTATTTCATTCAATAAATCCTGCATTATTTTTTGCCGGCTACGATAATTACAATTTCGCCTTTTGGTGGTTTTTCGGTATAATGTTTCAAAACCTCTTCCGCAGTACCTCTAATAGTTTCTTCGTGAAGTTTTGTAATTTCTCTTGAAACCGAAACCTGACGATCGCCGCCAAAGTATTCGGAAAAATGAGTTAGCGTTTTAATTAATTTGTGCGGAGATTCGTAGAAGATCATCGTTCGGCTTTCTTCTGCCAAAATTTTTAATCGTGTTTGTCGCCCTTTTTTAACCGGTAAAAATCCTTCGAATATAAACTTATCATTGGGTAAACCGCTATTTACTAATGCCGGTACAAAGGCCGTAGCCCCAGGAAGACAATCTACCTCTACCCCGGCTTCTACGCAGGCTCGTGTTAATAAAAACCCAGGATCTGAAATTGCCGGGGTGCCTGCATCGCTTATTAACGCAAAAGTTTCACCGGCTTTTATTCTTTCTACTAATCCTTCAACCGTCTTATGCTCATTATGCATATGATGACTTATCATTTGGGTAGAAATCTCAAAATGCTTTAGTAATTTACCGCTATTGCGTGTGTCCTCGGCTAAAATCAAGTCGGCTTCTTTTAAAACTTTTATTGCTCTAAAAGTGATATCTTCAAGATTACCTATTGGAGTGGGAACCAAAAAAAGTTTTCCCATAAATTATTGTTGAAATTTATTTGCGATCACCTGTACAAATCGATCTTCGTACTGTTCTTTTCCTTCCCAGTCGTTATAATCTGGCTTTACCACCATTTGGATAAACTTATAGGCTTCGGTAAAATCGCTAAAAGTATTTAACTGGGATAACACTCGATTATAATCTGCGGCATCACCATTAAAAAGATGCTTGATATAAGCTAAACGATCATTAAGACCAATACTAATACCACTTTTTAAGCGATCATTTACCGATTTTGGACGATTTGCACCTTGTTTATTATTCAGCGGTTCAAAATCTGGAAGATTATCATAATCTACTCCTATTTGTCTAAAATCATTCGAATTGGATTCTGGTTCTTTAGGTTCAACCTCATCAAATAATTGTGGTGTTTCTTGCTCTGGTGTTGCAGTTTCTTCTTCCTTCGGTTTTGGAGCTTTTTCTTCCTTCGGCTCAAATATAGGAGGTTCAGCAAAATGCTCTTCAGGAATTTCTGGCGCTACTGGAGTTTCTGGTTCCTCAGTTTCCGCTTCTGGCTCTGTAATTTTTTCAGATGAAGGCCAATCTTTATCTGGATTTTCCTCTAGTTCTGGTTTTATTTTAGACCAATCGTCGTTAAGCGCCTGCATCAAAAGATCAAGACCTTCAGTTTCTGGCGGCATTTGCGCCACGATATCCTTTATTTTTTCAGTAGCAGGTTCAGTTATAGCGTCACTATCATTAAACTCTGTCCCGTCTGGCACATAATATTTCCCTTCTTTATTTGTGGTTTGGGATTGTGTTCTTGAAGGTTGCGGTTTAGAGGGTGCAAAAGTATCATCAGCATAACTCACTGCTGCTATAGCCGCTTGCTGTTCTTTAGGTTGGTCTTCCTCCAAATTAGAAAATGTAAATTGTAATATTGTAAGTTTTTCATAAAGAACTTTAGCCTCTTGCTTCAGCTGATCTACATGCTTTTCTGCATCTCCATCAAGTATGTTTTGTGCCAGCGTTTTCAATTCAGCTTCTATTTTCTTCTTCATAACTTTAGTGATTAGCCCTACTTACGGGGTTGGATTTTTATTAAATTTGTTCCACCTTTATATATAAAGAGGTTGTTTCCCATTTCGATCTGAAAATTACAAAATGTTTCTCGAAAATACAGTAAATCACGAAGAGCAATTTGGCTGGATAGAGGTAATTTGCGGTAGCATGTTCTCTGGAAAGACCGAGGAGCTAATCCGTCGCCTTAAGCGAGCCCAATTTGCAAAACAAAAAGTAGAAATCTTTAAACCGGCTATCGACACTCGATACGACGAAGAAATGGTTGTTTCTCACGATGCTAACGAAATTAGATCTACACCTGTTCCTTCTGCTTCTAACATAAGATTACTTGCCGATGGTTGTGATGTGGTTGGAATAGATGAAGCTCAGTTTTTTGATAACGAGATCGTCACGGTTTGTAACGATCTTGCAAATCGCGGAATTCGTGTGGTTGTGGCAGGTCTCGATATGGATTTTAAAGGAAATCCTTTTGGCCCAATGCCCAATCTTATGGCCACCGCAGAGTATGTTACTAAAGTTCATGCGGTTTGTACACGTACCGGAAATTTAGCACAATATAGCTTTAGAAAAGCGATTAGCGATGATTTGGTTTTTCTTGGTGAAACCGAAGAATATGAGCCATTAAGTAGAGCTGCGTATTACCGAGCAATGAAGAATGAAAAAATTAGAAAGCTTGAAGTTAAGGAAGCTGAAGAAATTAAGCCTAATTTAAAAGAAAAAAATGCCTAAAGCTCAGGAAACTGTTCTTGAAATCGATCTCAATTCTTTAGAACATAATTATCATTATTTAAGATCTAAGATTACCCCGGGTGTAAAAATGCTTGGTGTAGTAAAAGCTTTTGCCTACGGAAGCGATTCTGTTGCCATTGCTAAAAGATTAGAGAAAATTGGCATAGACCATTTTGCGGTAGCGTATACCAAAGAAGGAGAAACCATTAGAAACGGTGGCATTGAAAAACCAGTTCTAGTGCTTCATCCACAAACGCACAGTTTTCAAGCATTAATAGATCATTGTCTTACTCCCAGTCTATACAGTTTATATATTTTAAAAGAGTTTATTAAAAAAGCTGAACAATTAAATCTTGAAAACTATCCGGTTCATATCAATATAAATACAGGACTGAATCGGCTTGGTTTTGATCCTGATGATATTGAAGAAGTAATTTCGATCTTCCAGAATACTTCAGCAATAAAATTGGTAGGCATGTATTCTCATCTTGCGGCTAGTGAGGATATGGCTTTAAAAGATTTTTCGCAATCCCAAATTGTGAATTTTATAGCTACTTCAGAAAAAATAATTGCGGCTTTTAATCATAAGATTTTAAGGCATATGTGCAATACTTCGGGAATTTTAAATTATCCCGAAGCAAGTTTCGATATGGTTAGAAGCGGAATTGGGCTTTATGGTTACGGAAATTCTAGCGAGCATGATTCTCATCTAAAACCAGTCGCTACACTTAAAACTATTATTTCACAAATTCATCATATCAAAAAAGGTGAAAGTGTTGGCTATAATAGAGGGTTTATCGCTAATCGAGATACGATTACTGCCACGTTGCCACTTGGTCATGCCGACGGTATTAGCAGGATTTACGGGAAGCAGAAAACTGCTGTGCTAATTAATGGCGAAGAAGCACCCATTATTGGTAATGTTTGCATGGATATGCTGATGGTTGATGTTACCGATATCGATTGTAAAGAGGGAGACGAGGTAATTTTCTTCGGAAAAGAAAGAAGCGCTGAAAAATTTGCAAATAGAGCAGGAACCATCTCTTACGAACTTGTAACCGCTATCTCCCAGAGAGTTAAAAGACTTATAATAGATTAGATTTTATATTTTTTTTCAGTAATATCGTACTGTGTAAATATTCAATTCCTATTGCATGAGTTTATATTCCGACTTTAAGAAATTTATAATGAAGGGCGACATTGTGGCCCTTGCTACAGCCGTTGTAATCGGTGCTGCCTTTAAAACCATTGTAGACTCGGTGGTTAAAGATGTTATTACTCCAATTATTGGCGTGCTTACAGGCGGTACAGATTTTACCAGAAAGTTTGTTGCTTTAGATGGCCAAACCTATGCTAATTTATATGCTGCCAGAGAGGCTAAAGCAGCTGTAATTACTTATGGTAATCTAATTCAGGCAATTATCAATTTTCTAATTGTCGCATTATTTATATTTTTGTTTTTAAGAGCATACGAAAAGACAAAGAAAAAAGAAGATCCAAAACCTGTTGCAGCTCCAAAAGGGCCAACACAGGAAGAACTTTTAGCCCAAATTAGGGACGAATTGAAAAAGCAAAACGGCGATGCTATTAATTAGCATTTAACAATACGTGCACCGCTATACTGCACATTTTAAATAGCAAATATGTATAATAAAACCCCTCTTTTTAGAGGGGTCTTTTTTTTAACAAAAATCAGAAATACGTTTAAAAAGATAATTTTATCTCAAAAAACTAACTTATATGATCGATAGATCCTAACAGGTATGATACATTTGTAAAAGATTAAATTTAAAATTTATAAAACCATCTGTTAACGCAGATAAAATTAATAAATAATGAAAGTAGCAGTTGTTGGCGCTACCGGAATGGTAGGGCAGGTTATGTTAAAAGTACTAGCCGAAAGAGATTTTCCTATAACCGAATTATTACCGGTTGCATCAGAAAAATCGGTTGGAAAGAAAGTAACTTATAAGGATAAAGAATATACTATTATCGGCCTTGCTGATGCTGTTGCTGCCAAACCAGAAATCGCTATTTTTTCTGCCGGTGGAGGAACTTCTTTAGAATGGGCTCCAAAATTTGCTGAAAACGGTACGACTGTTATCGATAATTCTTCGGCATGGAGAATGGATCCTTCTAAAAAGCTGGTTATTCCGGAAATTAACGCTTCAGAATTAACAAAAGAAGATAAAATTATTGCCAACCCAAATTGTTCAACAATTCAGTTACTAATGGCATTAAAACCACTGCATGACAAATACACTATTAAACGTGCGGTAGTTTCTACATATCAGTCGATCACAGGTACAGGAGTTAAAGCTGTACAGCAGTTAGAGAACGAATACGAAAACAAAGAAGGAGAAATGGCCTATCCTTATCCAATTCACCGTAATGCCTTACCACATTGTGATGTTTTTCAGGATAATGGATACACCAAAGAAGAAATGAAACTGACCAATGAGACGAAAAAGATCTTAGGAGACGATTCGGTTTCATTAACCGCTACAGCTATTCGTATCCCTGTTGTTGGTGGGCATAGTGAGTCTGTAAATCTTGAATTCGAAAATGATTTTACTGAAGCCGATGTTCGTAGACTTTTAAATGATTTCCCTGGCGTTACCGTTCAGGATAATCCAGATACCAACACCTACCCAATGCCAATTTATGCTGAAGGTAAAAATGAAGTATTTGTAGGTAGAATTCGTCGTGATTATTCACAACCAAATTCTTTAAATCTTTGGGTGGTTGCAGATAACCTAAGAAAAGGAGCTGCTACCAATGCTGTTCAAATCGCTGAATATTTAATGGAAAACAAGCTGGTTTAAGTCTATTTCCCCTTTTCAAATTATATTTACGAGGTTGTTGTTTTCAGCAACCTCGTTTTTTATTTATAAATTTAAGCTTTCCACAAAACCTCACGCATATGAAAAAAATAGTAATTGGAGTTTTTACACTTGCCGCGCTGGCTTCCTGTAAAGATTCTGAAGAAACCAAAAAAGAAAAAGACACTGCTTTGAATTTAAACTATCCCGAAACCAAAAAAGTAGATACCGTAACCGATTATTTTGGTACCAAAGTTAAAGATCCTTATCGCTGGTTAGAAGACGATCGCAGTACTGAAACCGAAGAATGGGTTAAAGCTGAAAACAAAGTCACTTTTGGATATTTAGATAAGATTCCATTTAAAGAGGACTTAAAAAAACGCCTTTCTGAAATATGGAATTATGAGAAAATCGGCGCCCCTCATAAAGAGGGAGATTACACCTATTTCTCTAAGAACGATGGTTTACAAAATCAATACGTAATCTACCGTCGTAAAAATGAAAATGATGAACCAGAAGTTTTTCTTAATCCTAATAAATTTAGTGAAGATGGAACCACTTCTTTAAGCGGATTAAGTTTTTCTGAAAACGGAAAAATGGCAGCTTATAGTATTTCTGAAGGAGGAAGCGATTGGAGAAAAGTGATCGTACTGGACGCTAAAACAAAAGAAGTCGCTGAAGATACCTTAAAAGACATCAAATTCAGTGGTATTTCCTGGAAAGGCAACGAAGGTTTCTATTATTCAAGCTACGAAAAGCCTGAAGGGAGTGAGCTTTCAGCAAAAACAGATCAACACCGTTTATTCTATCACAAAATTGGGACGCCACAATCTGAAGATCAAATGATCTTTGGCGGAACACCAGATCAAAAACATCGTTACGTTGGCGGTAGTGTGAGTGAAGACAATAAATTTTTATTTATATCTGCCCGAAATTCGACATCTGGAGGTAAACTTTTTATGATGGATCTATCAAAAAAGAATCCCGAATTAAAGACGATTATCGACAACGAAGACACCGATACTTATGTGATTGAAAATGAAGGCAGCAAACTTTATATCGTTACCAATCTTGATGCACCAAATCAACGAATCGTAACTGTAGATGCAGCAAATCCAACTCCAGAAAACTGGAAAGATTTTATTCCTGAAAGCGAAAATGTACTTAGCCCATCTACCGGTGGTGGTTATTTTTTTACTGAATATATGGTAGATGCTGTTTCGCAAGTAAAACAATACGATTACGACGGAAAACTGGTTCGCGAAATAGAATTACCGGGATTAGGTTCCGCTGGTGGTTTTGGCGCTAAAAAAGATGCTGATACTTTATACTATTCGTTTACAAATTATGTGACTCCCGGTACTATTTACAAATATGATATCGAAGAAGGAACTTCAGAGGTTTACAATAAACCAAACATCAACTTTAATCCAGATGATTACGAAAGTCGCCAGGTTTTCTATAAATCTAAAGACGGCACAAAAATCCCTATGATCATCACCGCTAAAAAAGGAATTGAACTTGATGGTAAAAACCCAACGATCTTATACGGTTACGGCGGATTCAATATTAGTTTAACGCCTTCTTTTAGTACAGCAAATGCAGTTTGGTTAGAGCATGGCGGAGTATATGCTGTTCCAAACCTACGTGGCGGCGGCGAGTACGGTCGTGCCTGGCATGATGCCGGTACTAAAATGCAAAAGCAAAATGTATTTGACGACTTTATCGCTGCTGCAGAATATCTGATTGAAAACAAATACACTTCAAAAGATTATTTAGCGATTAGAGGTGGTTCTAACGGCGGTTTATTGGTTGGTGCAACAATGACGCAGCGCCCGGATCTTATGAAGGTAGCATTGCCTGCTGTTGGCGTGATGGATATGTTACGATACCATACCTTTACCGCAGGAGCCGGTTGGGCGTATGACTATGGAACTTCTGAAGATAGTAAAGAAATGTTTGAGTACATTTATGATTATTCGCCAGTTCATAATGTAAAAGAAGGTGTTGAATATCCAGCAACCCTGGTTACAACAGGAGATCATGATGATCGTGTGGTACCTGCGCATTCTTTTAAATTCGCAGCAGAATTACAAGAAAAACAAGCTGGAGATGCACCTGTGCTTATTAGAATTGAAACAAAAGCTGGTCACGGTGCCGGGAAACCAACCAGTATGATCATTGAAGAATATGCCGATATTTTTGGTTTTACTTTATATAATATGGGTTTTGAAAAGCTCCCAAGTGAAAATACAGAATTGAAGGATTAGATTATTGAATGATAATAAAGCACGTCATTTTGAACTCGATTCAGGATCTTATCATAAATGCTTTTAAAATTCAATATGAGATTCCGGATCGAGTCCGGAATGACAGAAATGTGCATTGTTCTCATACAAATTAAATAAAATTCTAAAAAACATTTCCCGCCAGGTTTTCAAATTCGATGAAATCTGGCGGTTTTTTTATTTCCAAAACTTTCAAATTTGGGTATCTTCAACCTTCCTAAAACGACACCAATTATGCTGAAGTTAGAAAATGTATCCTTTGCTTACGAGAATGGAGAACAGGTTTTAGATCATATCAATTTAACCGCAAAGCGTGGTGAAAATATCTCGATTATTGGCGAAAGTGGCTGCGGTAAAAGTACTTTGCTTCAGCTAATCTATGGATTATTGCACACCGATGGGAAAATATTTTGGGGAGAAGAAGAGTTGCTTGGCCCTAAGTTTAATTTGGTTCCTGGTGAAGATTTTATAAAATACCTGGCTCAGGATTTCGACCTGATGCTTCCGCTAAGTGTTGCTGATAACGTAGGGAAATACTTAAGTAATATGTATCCGGTAAAGAAGAAAAAGCGGATTCAGGAATTACTAGAGGTGGTAGAAATGGAAGATATGGCCCATAAAAAAACCAAACTCCTTAGTGGCGGCCAGCAGCAACGTGTAGCACTTGCTAGAGCTCTCGCCAAAGAACCAGAAATGGTTTTGCTAGATGAGCCTTTTAGCCATATCGATCATTTCAGAAAAAATAATCTTCGGCGTAAAGTTTTTAAGTATTTAAAAGAGCGGCATATTACCTGCATAATTGCCACTCACGATATTACCGATGCTCTGGCTTTTGCAGACACTACAATGGTTTTAAAAAATCATAAGATTTATGCAAAAGCGAGTCCGGAAGATTTATATAACAATCCGCCAAACAAATATGTTGCCTCCTTGTTTGGCGATGTTAATGAGGTGATGCTGAAAGATATTGTTCAGAATGAGACTTCAACAAAAAAAATCATCCTTTATCCTGAAGAACTAAAAGTTAGTCGAAAATCTCCAATTAAAGCACAAGTTATTGCATCCTATTTTAAAGGCAGTAATTATCTAATTGAAGCAAATTTAAATGGCACTATCGTTTTTGCTGAACATCGCTCGGCTATCCCTAGCGGTGCTCCCGTGTATTTTGTGATTTCTAAACCACTTATAGAAAAGCGAAAAAACAATTAAAACTCATAGCCTAAGCTTAGCTGAAAATTATTTTCTTTTCCCTCAATGGTAAACGGATTTATATTGGGTGGAGTACCCAACTGAAATTCTCGATCCAAAACATTAGAAAGACCTATTACATATCTTACGCTAACTGTAAAATCGGCAATATCCACACCTAAATTAATTAAAGCCCCAAAGACAACATTTTCGTATTGATCTTTATTTAATTCAGTATTTGCAAGAAATCCTATTTGAGGACCAACACCAAGATGAACCGGAGCGACAGGATACCATTTTAAAAACACAGGAATATTTATATAATCTGCGTATTGATCTTTTACCCCTTCCCTGGAATACAAAGCTTCGGCTTGTAATCCAAAAGAAGAATTTAAATCCAGACCGGCAAAAGCTCCAAAATGAAAACCCGTCCCGTCATTGTCACTAAACCGAAAGTCATTTGGATGATCTTCCAAAGTAATTTTAGTAAAATTCACACCAGCTTTTACACCAAAGGAAACTTGTGAAAAGCCAGAAAAACAGCAAATCAAAAAGATGATTAGCGCACATCGATTTTTCATTGTAATTGATTGATAAATAGCGAACTAATATAATCTTTTTTTTAATCCACTGTAAAAATTTTATTCTTTATTCCGTTGAATTCAAAATCATCACCTTCCGTTTTTCCCATTAATAGTCTTGCCACAGGTGAGTTCGCACCAACGCCATAAAAGGTGTGTTTATCAAGTTCCATTTTGCCTACGGGAATACTAATAAAATAATTTGATGCGGAGGTTTTTACCAAGCAACCTAATTGAATTCTTTTAGAAGCCTCCCTGTTTTTCGCCAATTTTAGCGTATCTTTTTGTTGCTTAAATTCTTTGAGCTGATTGGATAGTTTATTCCATTCTTCACTCATCATCTCCCTACCGGTTTCATATTTATCGCCGGCACTGTTTTTCCCTTCACTTTCCATATCTTCTTCAAGATCTTTTAGGGATTTTTGGATGCGCTGAATGCGAGATTCAACGTATTCCTCGCACATGCTATATAAATGGTCTTTTGTCGTCAAAATCTAAATCTATTTTTTCTTTCTTTCTTTTGTTTTATTTAAATCAAATTCTCCGTAAAACTTCATTTGTTGAGTGATCCAGCTTTTTCGTCGGCTTATATAATTACTGGCAGGATTAGCCCTATACTCACGCGGATTAGGCAAAATAGCGGCAATTGCGGCAGCTTCAGCAGGACTTAAATTTATAGCATCCTTTTTAAACCAAGATTGAGCTGCTTCCTGTGCGCCGTAAACTCCTTTGCCCATTTCTATACTATTTAAATAAACTTCCAGAATACGTTCTTTGCTCCATAAAAGTTCCATCAAAAAAGTGAAATAAGCTTCAAGACCTTTACGCACATAATTTCTACCAGGCCATAAAAAAGCGTTTTTAGCGGTTTGCTGCGAAATGGTACTGGCACCACGAACTCGTTTTCCTTTTTTGTTATTTTCTATGGCTTTCTGAATGGCTTCAATATCAAAACCGCTATGATTTTCAAAATTTTGATCTTCGCTACAGATTACGGCCAGTTGCAGGTTTTTTGAAATATCTTCAATTGGCACCCAATCATGTTTTATTTCTTCATCTGGATGCTCGAAATATCTGATTGCCATAAGCGGTGTAAAAGGTACCGGCAACCATTTAAAAATAAGCACCAGTAAAAAAGTGATTAGAAAGAACCACCCTATAAGTTTTGCTATAAATCGAAATATTTTTTTAATCATTCGCTAACTTTTGCTAGTTCTTTACCTACCAAACTTCCTATGGCGATTCCCATTCCGCCTAATTTTACACCGTAAAAAACATTAGCCGACAATCGACCAATTTCAGGTTTTTTATTCTTTCCCATTCCCATGATTCCGCTCCATCGCTGGTCGATCTCGAATTCCTGATCGGGCAAAATCGTTGTTTTCAACAGCTCTTCTAATTTTTGCTGAATGAGTTCTGTTTGTCCAAATTGAATGGTTTCTTCTCCTTTAATATCTAAATTTCTTCCACCGCCTAAAAGAATTCTATTATTTATATTTCTGAAATAATAAAATCCCTTATCTAAATGAAATGTTCCCTTAATCTGAAGATTTTCTATGGGCTTAGTCACCAAAACCTGAGCTCTAGCCGGCTTTACATCATTAATCCCAAATTTGGAAGCAAATCCATTTGTGGCGATAAATAATTTTCTGCACCCCAACTCGAAATTCGATGTTTTAACGATCACTTTATTGCCTAAATCTTCAAAATTTTGGACGCCAATATTATTCAAAATTCGGATACCTTTTTTATAAACTTTTCGTAATAATTGAGTCATCATTTTCCCGGTATCGATCTGTGATTCAAATGGATTAAAAATGAGTTTTTCAGTAGTATTTTTGAAATTAAATTTATTATCAGAAAGCATAAAACAATCAGTTTCAAAAACTTCATGAAGCAATTGATTAATATTGGTCATTTCAGCAACGCATTTTTCAAAAAGCACTTTGTCCTTCTCTAAAAATATCTCGTAACCGCCATGATTCTTAAATCCGATTTCTTCATCGCCTAAATTCTTCCGAAGTAATTTTAATCCATTCAATCGTTTCTGAATTAAAGCGACAACGTCTTCTTCGGATAGCACTTTAAGATCTTCTAAGATCTCAGAAAGACTCCCAAAACAAGCAAAACCAGCATTTTTTGTACTTGCCCCTTCAGGCAACAAACCTTTTTCAAGAATTAAAATATTAGAACCCGGATAATCTTTATGAAGCTGAAATGCACAATTTAGCCCCGTTATCCCACTTCCTACGATTACAAAATCGAGATCAGACAGCCAGCTTTTTTGCTCCCAATACGAAAAATTCATACTAAAAATTTACAATCTCAAATTACGGAAAGTTTTATAATTTCAGCTGTATTTAAATGATATGGAATAAATTTTCTTACTCAATTAAGAAAAATATTGAATAAAGACCAAAAAAAAGCCTCGTAAAAACGAGGCTTCATTTTATTGAAAATCGATATTGATTATTCTTCTGCTGGATTCATTTTAAAATCGTCCATAAATGCAGTGGTATAATTACCAGCTACATATCTTGGATCGTCCATCAACTGACGATGGAAAGGAATAGTAGTTTTAATTCCTTCAATCACGAATTCATCTAAAGCACGTTTCATTTTATTAATTGCTTCCTCACGCGTTTGTGCGGTAGTAATTAATTTAGCGATCATAGAATCGTAATGTGGCGGAATGATGTATCCACTGTACACATGGGTATCGATACGAATTCCGTGTCCACCTGGTGTATGCAATGTCTCGATCTTTCCTGGTGATGGTCTAAAGCCATTGTAGGGATCTTCAGCATTGATACGACATTCGATAGAATGTAATTGCGGCTCGTAGTTCTTCCCTGAAATAGGAATTCCTGCTGCCACTAAAATTTGTTCACGAATTAGGTCGTAATCGATCACTTGCTCTGTAATTGGATGCTCTACCTGAATACGAGTATTCATCTCCATAAAATAGAACTTACGGTGTTTATCCACTAAAAATTCTACCGTACCAGCACCTTCATATTTAATGAATTCTGCTGCTTTTACTGCTGCTTCTCCCATTTGCTTACGCAACTTTGGCGTCATAAAAGGAGATGGAGTTTCCTCGGTTAATTTTTGGTGACGACGTTGTACAGAACAGTCTCTTTCTGAAAGGTGACAGGCTTTACCAGTTTGATCACCAATTACCTGAATTTCGATATGTCGAGGCTCTTCGATAAGTTTCTCCATATACATACCGTCATTTCCGAAAGCAGCTCCTGCTTCCTGACGTGCAGAATCCCAGGCTGCCTGAAGATTTTCTTCTTTCCAAACAGCACGCATTCCTTTACCACCACCGCCGGCAGTAGCTTTAAGCATTACAGGAAAACCTATTTCTTTAGCTAATTTTAGACATTCGTCGTAATCTTTTAAGATCCCTTCAGATCCCGGAACGCAAGGAACTCCTGCAGCTTTCATTGTAGCTTTAGCAGTAGCTTTATCCCCCATTTTGCTAATCATCTCTGCAGAAGCACCAATAAATTTAATGTCGTGTTCTTCACAAATCTTAGAAAACTTAGCATTTTCTGAAAGGAAACCGTATCCTGGGTGAATAGCATCAGCATTAGTTATTTCTGCTGCCGATATGATATTCGCAATCTTTAAATAAGACAAATTACTTTGAGGAGGTCCTATACATACTGCTTCATCTGCAAATCTTACATGAAGACTTTCTGCATCGGCAGTAGAATAAACCGCCACCGTTTTTATCCCCATCTCTTTACAAGTACGGATAATACGCATTGCGATCTCTCCCCTATTGGCAATTAATATTTTTTTGAACATACCTGTGGTTTTTATTTACAGAGAAAAATCTCTGTACAAAAATTGGCAAGAATTAAGAAGGATCTACTAAGAATAAAGGCTGATCGAACTCTACCGGTGACGAATCGTCTACCAATACTTTTACGATTTTACCAGAAACTTCACTTTCAATTTCATTGAAAAGTTTCATTGCCTCTATCACACAAAGTACATCACCTTCTTTTATAGTATCACCTACTTCTGCAAATACAGGCTTATCTGGTGAAGGCTTACGGTAAAAAGTTCCTATGATAGGAGATTTTACGGTAATATATTTAGCATTATCATCTTCAGCAGGTTTTGCTTCCTCTTTAGGCGCTGCCGTTTCTTGCGGTGCCGCAGGTGCAGGTGCTTGTTGTTGTACCGGCATTTGTGGTTGTACTTGGCCACCCATTGGCACTTGTTGCACAACAGTAGTTTCTTTTTCGTCTGAGCCTGTTCTAATCGTGATTTTCACATCACCGGTCTCCAGCTTTACCTCACTGGCACCAGACTTGGCAACAAACTTTATTAAATTCTGAATTTCTTTTAAATCCATAATAATAAGGGTGTTATTTTAAGAATTATAAGCCCATTTTAGATACGTAGCTCCCCATGTGAAACCACCTCCAAATGATGCAAATATTAGATTATCTCCTTTTTTAAATTTCTTTTCGTAATCACTAAGCAACAAAGGTAGTGTAGCAGAAGTTGTATTACCATATCTTTCAATATTCATTAGTACTTTTTCATCTACAACTCCCATTCTACTTGCAGTAGCGCCAATAATTCTTTTATTGGCCTGATGGGCAATAAGCCAATCAACATCTTCATTAGTCAAATTATTACGCTCCATAATCTGAGCACTTACACCGGCCATGTTAGAAACAGCATATTTAAATACCGTTTTACCGTCTTGTTTTACGTAGTGTAGCTTTTTAGCGATAGTCTCTTCAGAGGGAGGTAATAAAGAACCGCCAGCCTCTATTCTGAGAGAATTTCTACCAATTGAATCACTTCTTAAAATTTCATCTTGAAGACCATAACCATCTTCGTTGGGCTCCATTAATACAGCTCCGGCTCCATCGCCAAATATAATGCAGGTTGTCCTATCTGTATAATCAATAATAGAAGACATTTTATCTGCTCCTATAACCAATACTTTTTTGTAACGGCCAGATTCTATATAGGCCGCACCTGTGGACATTGCATATAAAAAGCCTGAACAGGCTGCCTGTAAATCGTAGGAAAATGCGTTAACGGCGCCAATTTCTGAAGCTACATGAACTCCTGTTGCAGCCACCGGCATATCTGGTGTTGCAGAAGCCAATATTACCATATCGATTTCTTCAGGGTTTAAACCAGATTTATTGATAAGGTCTTTAGCTGCCTGAATCCCTAAATATGAAGTTCCTTTATTGGGGTCTTTTAAAATTCTTCTTTCCTTAATTCCAGTTCTGGTAGTAATCCATTCGTCATTGGTTTCTACCATCTCCTCCAACATTTTGTTGGTCAACACATCTTCTGGCACATAGCCACCTACAGCTGTTATGGCTGCTGTGATTTTATTCATAGAATTGAATTTATACACCTTGTTTGCAGCTGGTTAGTGTACAAACAATTAGAGAAATGTACTAAAATTTCTGTAAACAGGGGTGCAAATTAAGGTCTTTTTGGGACTTAATCAACTAAAAACAAAAAACTCCCACGTTGTGAGAGTTTCTATATATTTCTTTGAAGCCCTAATCAAAATTAAGCTTCTACTTCTTCAGTGTTATCAATTAACACCTGGCCACGGTAGTATAATTTACCTTCGTGCCAGTGCGCTCTGTGATATAAATGTGCCTCACCAGTCGTAGGATCTGTAGCGATCTTTGGTGCTGTCGCTTTGTAATGAGTTCTTCTTTTATCCCTTCTGGTTTTAGATACCTTTCTCTTTGGATGTGCCATGGCTTACTATTATTTAATCGTTTAGTAAATTTTTTAATTTATCCCATCGGGGATCAATATCGTCCCCATCTTTCTTTTCTTTACTGCCCAAGCTTAACTCTTCCAGTTTTTCCAACACGTCAGATTTTAAGCTCCCGTCTTCTACTCCAGGATGAATCTTTTTTGCAGGAACTGCAAGAACAATTAGTTCGTAAATATATTGCTGTACGTTTACTTCAAACTCACCATGTGGTATGATTAGCAAATCCTCATTGTCATCATTAAACTCTTCGCCAAATTTAATAACCAAAAATAAACTACTGTCTATTGGCTGGTCGTAAGGCTCGTTTGTAATGTCACAATTTACATTTACTGTTCCTGAAGCTTCAAAAGTAAGCTCCATCATTGTGGTTTTCTTTTCGAATAATAAGTCGACTTTAACATCGGCATTATTAAACTCTTCGTACTCAAAATGCTCAAAGAACTCATTGTCAATCTTGTACTCAAACTGGTGCTTTCCAAGCTTTAACCCCACAAAAGGGATCGTATAGGCTTTCATTTTCCTCATGTCGTCCTCAGTTTTGAGTTTTCGCCCTTTTACAAAGGCGGCTGCAAAGATAAAAAATAAAATAAACTAAAAGCTTTTTATAAACAATTTTTTGTTTATATCTTTTTACTCTGCCTTTTTAATGGATTTTCAGTTAATTCCATATACTCATTTCTACAGCTAGAAATCTCAATTGCCTTAAATACAGCTTCCTTAAACGAACTTATATTGGCTGAGTTTGTTCCAGCAATTTCGAAGGCCGTTCCATGATCTGGTGAAGTTCTCACTTTACTTAGCCCTGCAGTGAAATTTACACCGCGTCCAAAAGAAAGTGTTTTAAATGGTATTAATCCCTGATCGTGATATGAAGCTATTACGGCATCAAAATTTTTATAATTTTTAGAGCCAAAAAAGCTGTCGGCTGAAAATGGCCCGTAAACCAACTCCCCTTTTTCTCGAAACTCATTAAGTGTAGGTTTTAAAACTTCTTCATCTTCTTTACCAATCACCCCATTATCTCCGCTATGTGGATTAATCCCTAAAACAGCTATTTTTGGCTTCCGAATTCTAAAATCCTGTTTTAAAGTTTGCTGAATAATTCTAATTTTCTTTTTAATTAATTCCGGAGTAATTACTTCAGCAATATCCTTTAATGCCACATGATCAGTAAGTAGTCCGACTTTTAAATCGTCTGTAATCATTAGCATAAGACTTTCTCCTTGTAATTCTTTCGCCAAATAATCGGTATGTCCTGGAAAATTAAATTTTTCTGACTGGATAGTGTGTTTATTAATTGGCGCAGTTACAAGAGCGTCAATTTTATCGTTCTTTAAAGCTTCAGTCGCAGCTTCCAGAGATTTAAAAGCATATTCCCCAACTTTTAAATCTTCTTCTCCAAAATTTATAGTTACGCTTTCTTTCCATACATTTACGATGTTAATTTTACCATCGATAACTTCTTCCGCATTATCAATACCCTGAAAGTTGATTCCGAGTTTATACTTTTTCTTTAAAAATGAAATAATTTTGGTAGAGGCAAATATGACGGGAGTACAAAATTCTAACATTCTTGAATCATCGAATGTTTTAAGTACAATCTCACTTCCAATACCATTCAAATCACCTATACTAATTCCTAGTTTTATCTTTTTAGGATGTTTCATACTTCCTTCAAATATATATTTTACTTTTACATAACAAATGTAACCAATATTATAGAATACATGTTTACTGGGATAATAGAAGAGGTAGGAAAAATAAAGAATCTGGCAAAAGAAGGCTCTAATCTACATATTGAAATTGAAGCAAAAATGACTCCTGAATTAAAGATTGACCAAAGTGTCGCTCATAACGGGGTTTGTCTTACGGTAGTTTCAATAAAAGATTATAGCTATATTGTTACCGCTATTCAGGAAACACTAAACAAAACTAATCTAAGTTCATTAGCTGAAAATGATTTTGTGAATTTAGAAAGAGGAATGAAGCTTGGCGATCGTTTAGACGGCCATATCGTACAGGGCCATGTAGACCAAACAGCGAAATGTATTGAAGTTAAAGAGATCGATGGAAGCTGGCAATTTACTTTTGAATACGATCCAAAATTGAATAATATTACTATTGAAAAAGGTTCAATTACCGTAAACGGAGTAAGTCTTACGGTGGTTAATTCTAAAAGAAACTCTTTCTCTGTAGCAATTATCCCTTATACTTATGAGAATACGACTTTTAAATATCTTAAAGAAGGCTCTATTATCAATTTAGAATTTGATGTTATTGGTAAGTATGTTAAAAGGATTACTGAACTCTCTTAGACTTTGTTTTATAAACATACATCGCTCCGAATACCAATCCTGCAAAAAGCGTAAACGGAATTTCTTTGTCTATAGGAGCGTCCAATCCTGGTGGTGGCGGGCCTCCTGAGTTAGGAATGCATGAGCCCTCATAACATACATAATTAGGAGGACAAGTAGTACAATCATCAACTTCCGCTTGAGCGAATAACATTGAATTCATAAATAAAAAAAATATAGTAATTCTATTCTTCATATATTTATAGTACCTAATTAAATTTACGCAAAACAACTAACAAAGGTTTTATTTCAGGACACAAAACTACTTAATCCAAAGCCTTCTAATCTTTTTTTTCGTTGAATCACCCTAATAAGTCGCTCAAATTCCAATACAACGATTTAGTTTTCTCAATAAGTAAGGTTTAAACAAGCTGCTATTTATTTGTTCTGAAAATAAAGTCCAATTACCGTGCCTTTATTTTGCGCACTGTGAATCTGAATTTTCCCCTTATGCAACATCATAATTTGCTTACATAAGCTTAAACCGATTCCGCTACCATTTTTTTTTGTTGTGAAGAAAGGAACAAATATCGTTTCTTGGATTTCCTGCGGAATGCCATTTCCATTATCAATAACTTTAATAACGGTGTAACCATCTGTAGTTGCTTTTGCGGTTACATAGATTTCTGCATTTTCAATTTCCTGTAAAGCATCTCTCGCATTCACGATCAGATTAATTAGCACCTGCTCGATAAGATAACTATCGATCTTTATTTGTAGTTGTAGATTAGAAAGCTCAAAATATAAGTCGATATTCTTAGAAGCCAATGATGGTCGCATTAACCGCTCTATCGAAGCAAAAAGATCTTCTACAAATACATTATTTCGGTTTATATGCGTGACTTTATTTAAACTACGATAGGTTTTAGCGAATTTCATCAATCCTTCGCTTCGCTTTTTAATACTTCCTATCGCTTCATTTAAATCTGAAATATCTAAAGTATTTTCTTCAGGATTCTTCAGGTTTTCGGTGACCTGATATTGCAAAGTATCGGCCAGCGAAGAAATTGGTGCGATAGAATTCATGATTTCATGCGTCATCACACTCAGTAACTTTTTCCAGGCTTCAGATTCATTTTGATTAAGGGTTTCATCAATATTTTGAAGTAAAATGATCTTAAATGAATGTTCGTTTTCATAAAAAACCGTTTCAGAAACCAATACTTTTATCTTTTCACCATTTACATTAATGCTTATAGAACTTCCGGTAAGATGGCTCATTTCAAAAATGGTCTCGAATAATTTCGGTTTTCGGCTTTTAAGAAATTTTATATTTTTGAAGGATGGGATACTCAGGGTTTTCTTGATTGCCTCGTTCGCCCAAAGCACATCGCCTGTTTTTTGATTATAAGAAATGATGCCAACATCTACCATTTCTAATATTTTCTGAAGATAAAGATACTGTGCTTCCTTATTGGAATTAATCTCCCGAATTTTATCATTTATCAAATTGAAACCCTCATGAAGTCGAGACAAATCCTCAGGTGCTCCTTTGCTTACAAAACGTCTGGAAAAATCGTTGTATTTAACCGATTCAAAAAAATCGTCCATCGCTATAAAACGACGGGTGATAAATTTATACAGGTTATAAAATACCACCAAAGCCAGGATTGCTCCTACAATGATCAATGCTATTTGGTGCAGACTTATCCCAAAAGCAACGGCAGTTAAAGACCCCGTTAAAATCAGCAGTCTTAGCAAAACGCCTAAACTGTATTTTTTATAAGTCATATTTATTAAGTCTGCGATACAAAGCTGCCCTTGTAATCCCTAATTCTTTAGCCGATTTAGAGATATTTCCTTTGTTTTTTTCGATCACCTTCAGGATGGTTTTCTTCTCTACGGTTTCGAGATTTGTTTCCTGAATTCCGCTTGAAGTGGATATCGATTTTTCTAATCCAGAAAATACCAGATCTTCCGCAGTAAGAGTATCATTATCGGCCATTATTACCGCCCTTTCTATAACATACTGAAGTTCCCGAACGTTCCCGGGAAAAGTATGTGATTTCAGCTTACTAAAAAATTCTTTATCAATTGAAAACGGTACTTTAAAATATTTTTCAGCATATAGATCTGTAAAATATCGGCTTAGCAATGTAATATCGGTACCGCGATCGCGAAGTGGCGGCACCATAAAATCTACGGTATTGATTCGATAAATCAAATCTTTCCTGAATGTATTCTCATCAGCCAGATCACTCAATTCTAAATTTGTAGCACAAATTAATCGAATATCGATTGGAATATTTTCGTTGGACCCTAAGGGCGTAATCGTTCGGTTTTGTAAAACCGTAAGCAATCTTGCCTGCTGGCGTAAACTAATATTCCCTATTTCATCTAGAAAAAGTGTACCGCCGTTGGCCGCTTCAAAACGTCCTTTTCGATCTTCACGCGCATCGGTAAATGCTCCTTTTTTATATCCAAAAAGTTCACTTTCAAATAAACTCTCCGTCAGCGCACCCACATCTACTTTTACGAAAGGCTTATTTTTCCGAAGGGATTGATCGTGTACCGCTCGGGCAACCAAATCTTTACCGGTACCATTTTCACCCAAAATCAAAACATTGGCATCTGTAGGTGCAACTTTTTTGAGCTTCTCAAAAACCAGCTGCATTTCTTCACTTTCGCCGATAATTTTATTTCCGGCAGCAGTAGGTCTCGATATTTGTGGTTTTAACGATTTTTTTTCAACTAGCGCTTTTAATGCATCGATCACTTTTTGATTCTTCCAGGGTTTCACCAAAAAATCTGAAGCTCCTTTTTTTAGCGATCGAATCGCCAAATCGATATCGGCATAAGCGGTAATTAGGATAACATCTACTTTTTTATCGATTTGTTTGATTTTATTAAGCCAAAAAATCCCTTCGTTACCGGTATTTACGACTCCGTTGAAGTTCATATCAAGAATTACTAAATCAAATTTTTCTTGCTCTAAAAGTGAAGTAATATTATTCGGATTCTTTTCGGTAACTACTTTATTCGCCAAAGATTTCAGCATGATGCGCAATGCAGTTAATACATCGGGATCGTCGTCTATAACCAGTATGTTCGCATTCTTCAGTTGCATACTTACAATATTACGACTTTCTAATACCTATAAATAAAAATGACTTCAGAAATTTAACATCTCACATTTCTGTTTTGTTTTCGAACACTTAGTGTCTTAAAACTGAACACTTTTTATCCTGAATAAAATTTCAAACATCTGATTTTTAGAACTTTATGTTTTTGGCATCATTATAACTTATAATTAAAACAAAGTGAATTTCAATTTCAGCAAAAAGAGTTTAAATAACAACCAATATCAAATTAGACAATATTAACCAAAATGGATATACCAATAGAAAAGAAACGATTTACTCTTAAAAGAATTGCGATGATCATTGGCGTTATACTTTTGATTGGGCTAATTGTTTTTGTCTTACTCTCCTCAAGCGGTAGCACCCGACTTAATGTTGAAAAAGAGCGCATCAGCATCAATACCGTTAAAAAAGATATCTTTCAGGAGAACATTCCGGTAAACGGAGTGGTGATGCCTATTACCACAATTTACCTGGATGCTTTAGAAGGTGGTCGTGTAGAAGAAAAATTTGTTGAAGACGGCGCAATAATGAAAAAAGATGAACCAATTCTTCGATTATCGAATACCGATCTGGAATTGAGTTTGGTAAATCAGGAAACTCAGGTATACAACCTCCTAACCCAAATGCAACGTACACAAAATGCATCCAGAGAAAACACCATCAATAAACTTAACCAACTTACTGAAGTAAAAAGCAGCCTTAAAGAAACCGAGAGAAAATATAAACTGAATAAAAAACTTTTCGAAAAAGGTGTGGTAGCAAAACAGGAATACTTGGAAACCAAAAACAACTACAATTATCAAAAAGATCGTTTAGCCCTAACCAAAAGAGTGCTGCAACAAGACTCTATTTCTTCTAAACAAGAAAATGTGCAGGCGAGAGAATCTTACGAAAAAACCCGAAAAGCTTTAGAATTAATGCGGAAAAAAGTTGAGGATCTTGTAGTGAGAGCTCCTGTTGATGGGCAACTGACTTCTTTAGATGCTGAAATTGGACAATCTAAATCTAAAGGGGAGCGCCTGGGACAAATCGACGTGATTAGCGGTTATAAAGTTCGTGTAGACGTCGATGAACATTACATATCACGAATTTACGCCGGGCAGCAGGGAAGTTTTAATTTCGACGGAAAAAAATATACGCTGGAAATCAGAAAAGTTTATACACAGGTGGCTAACGGAAGATTTCAGGTAGATATGACCTTTTTGGAAGAGGCTCCAGAAAAAATAAGAAGAGGGCAAACGTTACAAATTAGAGTAGCTTTAAGCCAAGAAAAAGAAGCTTTGCTAATTCCGAAGGGAGGATTCTTTCAGGAAACTGGCGGAAACTGGATTTTTAAAGTAAGTGAAGACGGTAGCATAGCATACAAAACCGATATTCAATTGGGTAGCCAAAATACCGAATATTACGAGGTACTTTCTGGATTAGAACCTGGCGACCGGGTAATTACTTCAAGCTATAGCCATTATGAAGATATTCAAGAGCTGGTACTAAAAGACTAAATTCTATAATTTTAAGTATAATTATTTTCAGGAACAATACAGACAAAAAATTCATCATGATAAAAATAACAGATCTCGAAAAGTTTTACCGTACAGACGAAGTTCAGACCATCGCCATCAACAAACTTTCTTTTGAAGTAAAAGAAGGAGAATTCGTCTCGGTTATGGGGCCATCGGGCTGCGGAAAATCAACATTGCTTAATATTTTGGGGCTTTTAGACGACCCTGATGGTGGAAGTTATATTTTTAATGGGATCGAAGTTGCCGGATTTAACGAGCGTAAAAGAGCAAATCTTAGAAAACACAATATTGGTTTTGTATTCCAAAGCTTTAACCTTATCGACGAGCTTAGTGTTTTCGAAAATGTAGAACTTCCCTTAATCTATACTGGTGTAAAACCGGCGGAGCGTAAAGAGCGAGTACACGAAGTGTTAGAGAAAATGCAAATTATGCATCGTAGAAAGCATTTTCCGCAGCAATTATCGGGTGGGCAACAACAGCGTGTGGCCGTTGCCCGTGCGGTAGTAAATAATCCTAAACTTATTCTTGCAGATGAGCCTACGGGAAACCTGGATAGTAGCAACGGAAACGAAGTTATGGATCTGTTAACCGAACTAAACGCTGCCGGAACCACCATCATCATGGTTACGCACAGCGAGCACGATGCCAAATACAGTCATCGAATCATAAGAATGTTAGACGGGCAAAAAGTAACCGAAAATATACTGGCTGAATATCAACATTAGCTATTTTAAGGGGTCATTCATCAATTAAAATCAATATCAACTTAGGAAGTTATCAAGCCTAAAACCAATTCATCATGATTAAAAACTACATCAAAATCGCCTGGCGGAATATTTGGAAGAAAAAGGGATATAGCGCACTCAATATTTTTGGTCTAGCTTTAGGGATCACCTGTGCCAGTTTGATCCTACTTTGGGTAGAAGATGAAATGAGCTTTGACACCATTGTCGCAGATCAGGAACTGGTTTACAGCGTACCTACCAATCAGGTCTATGAAGGACAGAAACGTACCTTTTTTCAGGCAACTCCGGGACCTTTAGCCGCAGCTTTAAAAACTGAAATTCCAGAGATTACCAAAGCTGCAAGATTGCGAAATAGAGATTTCCTGTTTACCGTAAACTCTTCTTCAATAAGCAGTTCCGGTTCTTATGCAGATCCAGATATATTTGATCTGTTTAATTTAAAATTTATAGAGGGCAATGCTACTGATGCTTTCAAGATGAAAGAAAGTATTGTAATTACAAAACAGGTAGCGCAAATTCTTTTTGAAAATCCAACCAATATTTTAGGAAAAGTAATCCGGGTTAATCAACAGGACAATTTTAAAATAACTGGTGTGGTTGAAAACCTGCCGGTAAATACGACCTATAGTTTTAACTGGTTGGTTCCATTTGAGAATTTTACATACGACAAACCCTGGACGCAGGAATATGGCAGCAATTTTACAGAGACCTTTGTAAAGTTATCACCGGATGCTGACTTCAAAAGCGTTAATGAAAAAGTCAAACACATCTTACCAGCCAAAACCGGCGATGAAGACACTCAGGCAATTTTACATGAAGCAAAAAACTGGCATTTACGATCAGATTTTAAAGATGGTGAAGTGGTAGGTGGTCGCGTAGAATATGTGCGGTTGTTCAGTTTTATAGCGCTTATTATTTTAGTTATTGCCTGCATCAATTTTATGAATTTAGCAACTGCCCGTAGCGAGAAGCGGGCAAATGAGGTAGGCGTGCGTAAAACCTTAGGTTCAAACAAGCAGCAATTAATTTTTCAGTTTATAACGGAAGCCTTGATGATTGCAATATTTGCAGTTTTATTAAGTATTTTAATTTTGATCTTCATTATTCCGGCATTCAACGCGTTAATAGACAAACAAATTGCTTTGGATTTAACTATACCATCGCATCTGCTTTCGCTTTTAGTTATAACCCTAACCTGTGGGATATTTGCAGGTTTATATCCTGCGTTCTACCTCTCTTCTTTTAAACCTATTGACGTGTTTAAAGGAAACCGAATCCAGTCTAAGGGAGCCGGGTTTATTCGCAAAGGTCTGGTCATTACCCAGTTTGTGATTTCTATAGTGTTTATCATTAGTACGTTACTGGTTTACCAGCAGGTGCAACATGTGAAAAATCGTGATTTAGGACTTAATAAAGACAACCTGATCGAGATACCAGTAAATGGTGATTTGATCAAAAACCGAAAGGCTATAGCAGAAAGTTTTAAAAATACAGGGATGATTACTGGTTTAGGATTGTCAAATTCTAATATACTTTCTGCGGGGAATAACGGCTCTGGTTTAAGATGGCAGGGAGGGAGCAATACTGAAGATGTACTTGTTTCTTATAGATACATAAATGATGAGTATTTTAAAACAACTGGAATCGAATTGATTGAGGGACGTGGTTTTAGTCCTGTAGTTGTAAATGACAGTTCGCACGTTATTATCACCGAATCTTTTGCACAATTGATGGGCACTGGTAGTGCACTGGGCAAGACTATAGACCGGTACGGGGATATGTATACCGTCATTGGGGTGACTAATGACTATTTATACGGCGACATGTACGGAACCAGTGATCCGGTTATGTTTTATAATTATCCACCTGAAGCACAGTACATGTATTTAAAAACAAACCCAAAATACGCTACAACCGAGGTTTCGAGAAGCATTGAGTCAACATTAAAAGAATATAACCCCGGGTATCCTTTTGAATACCGCTTTGTTGATGATGCTTTTGATGCACGTTTCAAAAGCGAACAATTGATAGGTAATCTCTCTCGAATTTTTGCCTTGTTGGCTATCTTAATATCCTGTCTGGGCCTTTTTGGACTGTCAGCTTACACAGCAGAACAGCGCCGCAAAGAGATAGGGGTACGCAAAGTTTTAGGGTCTAGCGTTGCCGGTATCGTGCGCTTGCTATCCAAAGAGTTTTTGGTTCTCGTAGTTGTGGCCATTTTAATCGCTGTCCCTCTAGCGTGGTATATTATGTACACCTGGCTTCAAGGGTTTGCTTACCGCATATCAATTCACGCCTGGGTATTTGTAATTGCGGGTATTGCCGCTATTGGTATCGCCATGGTAACGGTGAGCTTTCAGGCGATCAAAGCTGCAATTCAAAACCCTGTTAAATCCTTAAGAACCGAATAAATTCATCAGTCATGATTAAAAATTATATCAAAATCGCCTGGCGAAATCTTTGGAAGAATAAAGTGTTTTCAGCTATAAATTTTTTGGGACTCGCTATTGGTATGACGGCAGTCATTCTTATTGGTATCTGGGTAGAAAACGAATTAAGTTTTGATCGTTTTCATACTAATTTAGACTCACTATATAAAGTATACAATCGCAGCGCAGGAGTTGGAGACATTAGTGTTTGGGATGTTACATCTGGGCCATTAGGTAAAGCTTTAGAAGAAAATTACCCTGAGGTAGCCAATACAGCAAGAATTTACTGGAGCAGCGAACGCTTATTTAGTTTTCATGACATCTCGATTAAAGCTACTGGAAACGAAGTAGATGATTCTTTTTTGAATATGTTTAGCTTCCCTCTTCTGCAAGGGAATGCCGAGAATGCTTTGGATGGGGAAAATAATATTGTTATTACCAAAACAATGGCACAAAAGCTCTTTGGAAAGGAAAACCCCATAAACAAGGTGATAAAAATCGATAATGAAAATAATTATAAAGTTACTGGTGTATTAAAAGACCTACCGGCAAATACCGAATTTGATTTCGACTACTTGATTCCACTTAAGTTAAGTCCAACTGTAATGAATAATTGGGGTATAAACACCTATTATACTTATGTTCAATTAAAGCCTAATACTGAAATAAACGATGTTAATAATAAAATTAAAAATCTAGTACCCGATAATTCAGAAAAATATAATTGGGAGATTTTTCTTCATCCTGTTAGCAGACTACACTTATACTCGCAGTTTGAGAATGGAAAAGTGGCAGGAGGCCGTATTGATACAGTAAGACTTATGATTATTATAGGTATTCTAATTTTAGGGATAGCCTGTATTAATTTTATAAATTTAAGTACTGCTCAAAGCAGTAGTCGCGCTAGGGAAGTGGGCGTTCGTAAAATTATTGGAGCAGGAAAATATCGACTAGTTAGTCAGTTTTTGTGCGAATCTCTAATTCTTACAATAATGGGTGGTATAGCTGCTTTAGCTGTAGCCATGATAAGTCTTCCGTTTTTTAATAGAATTATCGATAGCTCTTTAAATATCCAGTACTCCAATCCGTTACTTTGGCTAGGATTATTAGGTACTGTTTTACTTACTGGATTACTTGCAGGCCTTTATCCCGCATTTTTTCTATCTTCCTTTCCTCCAATCAAAAATTTAAAAGGATCATTAAGTGGATCAAGAAAATCCTTTTCTGCAAGAAAAGTGCTAGTAATCCTTCAATTCTCTATAGGTATTATCTTAGTAATTGCTACCAGTATTATTTATCGTCAAATTAACTTCACACAGCACAGGAATGCTGGATATAATATTGATAATTTGATCCAAGTTGACATAGAAGGTGATATCAAAAAAAATTACGATTTGATTAAAAATGATTTACTTAGGCAAAATGCAGTCACCTCAATTAGCAAAACAGGTTGGGACGTAACTCTCAATGGCAGTAATGGTTCCGGCTTTCAATGGGAAGGTATGCAACAGGAAAGTATAAACTTCACTTTATATCGTACCGGTGGTAATTTTGCAAAGACCATGGGACTTAAAATTAAAGAAGGACGTGACATCGATCTTAGTGAATTTCCCGCAGATAGTTCATCTGTAATGATAAACACCACTGCAGCAGAAAAAATGGGGTTTGAAGATCCTATTGGCCAGTTGATACGTGATAACGACAAAACTTTGAAAATTGTAGGGGTTTTTGAAGACTTTATTATAGGATCTCCTTATAGCGAGGCGAAGCCTATGCTTATATTCGGTAACCAAGAGCATAACTATAACATGGTTATAAGGTTAAATCCTCAGAATAGTACTCTCGAAAACTTAAAAGTTTTAGAGCAGGTTTTCAATAATTATAATTCTGCATATCCTTTTGTATACCACTTTGTAGACCAAGATTATGCTCAAAAATTTAAAGATGAGCAGCAAATAGCTACCCTGTCTTCACTTTTTGCCGGTCTTAGCATATTTATATCCTGTTTGGGTCTTTTTGGACTAGCCACCTATATGACTAAAAATCGTGCTAAAGAAATTAGTATTCGTAAAGTACTGGGCGCAAACTCTATAATTATTGTCCAACTACTTTCTAAAGAATTTATTACCCTAGTAGTTATTGCTATATTCATAGCTATACCTATAAGTTGGTATACTATGGATCAATGGCTTATGGATTTTTCATATCGTATTAATATTGAATGGAAAAATTTTATAGGTGCCAGTTTATTAGTGATTCTAATCGCACTCATAACCGTAAGCTTTCAAGCTATTAAAGCTGCTATTACTAATCCAGTAAAATCTTTAAGGAGCGAATAAATAGACAATCATCAATCAAATTAGAAGACATCATGATCAAAAATCACATAAAAATCGCCTGGCGAAATCTTCTTAAGAACAGCACTTATTCTTTAATTAATGTTATTGGGTTAACGATTGGATTAGCTGCCTGTCTTGCCGTGACTACTGTGGTGATCGATGAATCTTCTTATGATCGATTTTGGACCAAAAAAGACCGGATTTTTAGGCTGAATACTATAAATACTCGGGATGGTGAGCTTCTAGAAAAAGGAGATTATGCACTATCAGGAACTCATATCGCTTTAAAAGATTTCCCGGAAGTGGAGGCGATTACCACCATCGAGCAATTTGATACCAATTTTAGTTTTAGAAATATTCAGGGTGAAGGCACAAAAACCAAGGTGATTTATAGCAATCCTTCATTTTTGGAGATGTTTGGTATTGAGATTACTTCAGGAAATCCAGAGAATTTGGTTGAAGGAACTTCAAATATTATCATTTCAGAAGCATCGGTAAAAAGATTTTTTAACGGTAGAAATCCGGTTGGTGAAAACATCAAAGATCTTCCTTCCTACAGCAATGAGCCTAACGAATATCTTATAACGGGAATTTTCAAGGATATTCCTAAAAACACACATCTTAAAGGAGAGGTGATTTATCTTCGTAAACCCAGAACAGAATTGCTTAATAAGCAACAATTTGGTTTCTTTCAAAGTTATTATCTGAGCCTAAAAAACGATATAGATAAAACAAAGTTTGAGACAAAATTCAATGATTGGTATTCAAATTATACCGAAGCGGACCATCCAGATAAATTTGAGTTACAGCCTTTACAGGATATTTATTTAAAATCTGATTTTGCTAATAATCAAACCTATAAAGGAAGTGCTCAAAAACTTTATATTTTGGGTGCGATAGCAATTTTATTATTGGTTGTCGCCTGCATCAATTATATCAATCTAACTACTGCAAGAGCTTCTCATAAAATGCAGGAAACCGGTGTTAGAAAGGTTTTAGGAGCAGATCGATTTCAGCTTATTTCCCAATATTTAGCAGAATCTGGATTGTTCTTTCTTATTTCTGGCATTCTGGCTTTTGTGCTCTATCAGTTAAGTTTACCGGCAATCGTAAGTTATATCGATCATCCGTTGGCGCTTACTTTCAGCAATTCTGCATTATTATTTTTATGCGCCATTTCATCGATTTTCGCCTTAAGCATCCTTACGGGCTTATATCCTGCGCTATTGATCTCAAGAATAAATCCTTTGGCTTCATTGCGCAAGAAATTTAGATCTAGCGGCACGGGCCAAACTCAGTTTATAAGAAAAGGGCTTGTAATCTTTCAATTTTCAATTTCATTGGTTGTACTTATCGCTATGATCGTGGTCAACCAACAAGTAATACTTTTGAAATCTAAAGATATTGGGTTCGATGCTTCTAATCTTCTAAGTATTAAGTATAATACCTGGCAAAATAAAGGCGAGAGTTTTAAAAACGAATTACTTAAAAGTCCGTTTGTAGAAAATGCGAGTATTTCTTCTTGGATTCCCTCTGGTGGTGGCGGAAGTATGAATCGAAGAATTGAAAGTCCGGACAAAACTGGTGATGAAGTGGAGATCTGGTATATGTTCGCCGATACCGACCTAGCTGAAACTTTAGGGCTAGAAATTGAAAAAGGAAGATTTCTGAGCAATGATTTTGGCGGTGATGTCCTCGCACAAAGTTTTTATGTTGAAATGGATTCGGCCAAAAAAGCTGAGTTGGAGAAAAGACCATCTCTAATTACCGCTCAGGCTGCAAAACTTCTAAAAGTTGATCAATTAAATGTCGCTAATAAAGATTTGGAAGCAACGCCTGTTGGTATTGTGAGCAATTTTAATAATGAAAATCTTAGAACCAGCGCAAAACCAATCGTGATTCAGGCTGATAAAAATCCAGATCGTGGAAGCCTACTCATGCGCATCAAACCCGGATCTGAGACAAAAGTTAGAGCTAAAATCAACGAATTATGGCAAGAATTTTATCCTTACAAGCTTCTGGAAATCGATAATGTTTCAGATCTGTTACAAAAACAATACGAGGCCGAAACCAAACTTTTACAATTCTTCAGCTTCTTTAGTGCGCTTAGTTTATTCCTAGCCGCTTTGGGTGTTTTTGGGTTGATCGTTCAGGTAACCGAACAGCGCGTAAAAGAAATAGGAATTCGGAAAGTACTTGGCGCATCGGTACAATCTATTGTGCTATTATTTTCTAAAGATTTTTTAAAAACCATTTCCATCGCAATTGTTATTGCACTTCCAATCGGCTGGTATGCTATGCGACAGTGGCTTCAGGATTATGCACATCGTATAGAAATACAATGGTGGGTATTTTGTTTAGCAGCTTCCATAGTAATTGGCATCGCTATGTTAACCGTGGGAATTCAATCTGCTAAAAAAGCAATTATCAATCCTGCAAAAAGCTTAAAAACAGAATAATTCATCTTAAAACTTCATCAATCATGTTTAAAAACTATATCAAAATCGCCTGGCGGAATCTGCTTAAGAATAAGTCCTCATTTTTTCTGAATTGCGGTGGTCTTGCTATCGGAATGGCCAGCTGTATTTTAATCGCGATCTATGTTTGGGACGAGCTGAGTTATGATCGATTTTATGATAATGCCGATGACATTGCCCGGGTTGTACTTCGTGGCAACATACATGGCGAAGAGCTTAAAGAAGCGGTAGTAGCTGCTCCTATCGCCAAGACCTTTAAGAAAGATCTTCCGCAGGTGAAAGACGCTACACGATTAAGTAAAGTTTATAATCCCGTAATTCGGTATAACAACACCTCTTTTGAAAATATAAAGGCAGCTTATGTAGATTCTAATTTCTTTGATGTTTTCGATCTTAAATTCCTTAAAGGAGATACAAAATCGCCATTTGAAAACCCTAATAGTGTAGTACTGACTTCCTCTGAAGCTAAAAAATATTTTGGCATCAAGAACCCGATAGGAAAACGCATTACCGTTCCGGAGTTAGAAGTAGATCTTGAAGTTACTGCTATCCTTCAGGATATGCCGCATAACACCCATCTACAAATGGATGTTTTTATTCCTATGCATCATAATGAACGTGCAAATTCTAATTTATGGGTCAACTCTGGTTTTGCCACCTATTTATTACTGGAACCAAATACCCAACTTGGCGCTGTAGAAAATCAAATCCCGGCACTTATGAAAAAGTATATGGGAGAACAGGTGCAGCAGGCTATTGGAATTTCGTATGAAGAATTTCAGAAGAATAACCAAATAGGACTATTTCTTCAGCCATTAACAGCTATTCATTTACACTCAGATTTTGCACCAAATACCGAGATTTCTGCTTCCGGAGATATTAAATACATATATATTTTTAGTGCCATTGCCATTTTTATGCTGCTTATTGCTTGCATCAATTTTATGAATCTGGCTACAGCAACCGCTACAAAGCGCAGTCGTGAAGTGGGAATTCGTAAAGTTTTAGGTTCAGCAAAAAAGCAACTGGTCACTCAGTTTTTAACCGAATCTTTTATTACCACGCTTTTCGCTATCATACTCGCTGTTGGTTTAATCGCCCTGGTTTTACCTTACTTTAATAACCTGGCGGGAAAAGAGTTGAAGTTGCTGAATTTATTCAGTTTAAAAAGTGTTTTGTTATTGCTAAGCTTCGTTGTTTTGGTAAGCCTTTTTTCAGGCGCTTATCCCGCCTTCGTGCTTTCTTCTTTTAAACCTTTACTGGCCATAAAAAACAATATTTCAGCCTCTGGGAAACGAAATAATTTACGTAGCAGCATGGTGGTGTTTCAGTTTGTTATCTCGGCATCACTGATTCTTGCAACCATCGTGGTGTATAAGCAAATGCAATTTATTCAGCATAAAAAATTAGGCTACGATAAAGAACAGGTAATCGTACTTAGGGATGCGTACAGAATGGGCAGCACCAAAGTACAATCTTATAAAAAAGAACTGCTAAAAAATCCCAATATCGCCAGCGTGAGCAGGTCTGCTTTTGTTCCTGCAGGAGAAACAGACAATCATTTGCGTGGTATTTTTAAGAATAACGAATATTTGCGGAAGTTTTTCTTTTACGACGTCGATGAAGATTATATCGCAACCCTGGGATTAGAACTTATTGAAGGTAGAAATTTTTCTTCGGAATTAAAAAATGAAGCAAATAAGGCCATTATCAATGAAGAAGCCGCTAAAATCTTAGCCCTTGGCGACAACCCGATAGGAAAAACCTTTAAACGTACAGCAGACCCCGAAAATGAAGAATTTACCGTGATTGGTGTTATTAAAAACTTTCATTTTAAATCTTTACATCACGAGATCGATCCTTTGGTTTTAGCCTATAATCCTTACGGCGGATTAATCTTAAAAACGAAAAATGCCAACATTGCTTCGGTCTTAAATTTTGCTGAAGAAAAATGGTCGAATTTTAACGAAAATGAAGATTTTTCGTATTCATTTTTAGACGAGGCTTTTTCGCAAACCTATAGCAAGGAGCAACAAATGGGTACGATTCTTAGCATATTTACCCTGCTAACTATTTTTGTGGCCTGTCTTGGTTTATTTGGCCTAATCACTTTCGCAACAGAACAGCGCTTTAAAGAAATAGGAATTCGCAAAGTTTTAGGTGCTAATGTTGGCGAGATCGTAGTAATGCTTGCCAAAGAATTCATCAAATTGATCTTTATAGCGTTTCTAATTGCATTCCCCATTGGCTATTATTTTATGCATCAATGGCTACAGGATTTTGCTTATAGAATAGATTTGAGCGTTTGGCAATTTTTAATGGCTGCGATCATCACTTTGGCAATCGCATTAATCACTATAAGTTTTAAAAGTATAAAAGCCGCTTTGCGAAATCCGGTAAAAAGCCTAAGAACAGAATAAACTAAACCTCACAGGTTTAGAATCAATCAAAAAATTATGATCAAAAACTATATCAAAATCGCATGGCGAAATCTTTTAAAGTATAAAGCCTATTCTACTATTAACATTTTTGGTTTGGCATTAGGGATGGCAGTAACGCTTATGATTGGACTTTGGGTTGTAGATGAACTCAATTATAATTCTTATTACAAAAGCAGGAATCGAATTGCACAGGTGTACCAAAATATTGAATATAACGGTGAAGTAGACACCGATAATGCCATACCACGACCTCTTGAATTTGCTCTAAGAGAGGAATTTAATGATAAGTTTGAAGATATAAGTATGGCTTCCTGGGAAGGCGAGCGATTTATGAAAGTAGACGCCAGCACTCTTGTAATGAATGGATATTCTGTACAACCTGAATTTACAGATATAATTGACCTAAAGTTTATTAGTGGACAATCTGAAGTATTAAACAATAAGAATTCTTTACTACTTTCTAAAAGTGCTGCGACCAGATTATTTGGAGATAAGGATCCAATAGGAAAAATGCTTACTGTAGACAATGAAAACCAAATGATCGTGGCTGGTGTTTTTGAAGATATCCCAAAAGGAAATGATTTTAGCAGTTTAGATTATTTAATGCCCTGGTCACTTTATGCAGATCGCGAATGGATAAAAAATGCATCAAATCAATGGGGTAACGATTCTTTCCAAATGTTTGTAAAATTGGCCGATGATGTAAAAATTAGCGAAGTTTCAGGCTTAATAGCACCACTTAAAAAAGACCAAGATCCTGAACAAGAAAAATATAATCCTGAATTTTTCCTATGGCCAATGGATAGTTGGCATTTATACACCAGCTTTGAAAATGGAAAACAAAGTGGTGGCCCAATAGAAAATGTATGGTTATTCAGCATCATTGGTTTTGTAGTTTTGGCCCTGGCTTGTATTAATTTTATGAATCTAAGCACAGCTCGTTCAGAGAAAAGAGCAATGGAAGTTGGTATTCGTAAGGCAATAGGCTCTTCAAAAAATCAGCTTATCAAACAATTTTTAAGCGAATCTTTTTTGGTCGTAATTTTTGCTTTTATCCTTGCTGTTGGTCTTGTATTACTATTCTTAAGTCCGTTTAATGAACTATCAAACAAAACAATCCATTTCCCTTGGAAAAGCCTGTCTTTTTGGGCTACAACTTTAATTTTTATAATGATAACCGCGCTGCTTTCCGGCGCTTATCCCGCACTGTATTTGTCTTCTTTTAGACCAGTTACAGTAATTAAAGGAACTTTTAAAACAGGTAAAATGGCTGCACTTCCAAGAAAAGTTTTAGTGGTCACCCAATTTAGTGTTTCAATAGCATTAATCATTGGGACTCTAATTGTAATGTCTCAAATTGAATTTAGTAAAAATAGACCAATAGGGTACAAAACCAGCGGATTGATTCAAATTCCGCTTAGAGGAGTTAGTTTTTGGGGCAAGACCGATGTTATGCGGAATGCTTTTATGGCATCAGGAGCAGTTACAGAAATGGCATCTTCCAGTAGCCCTTCTACTGAAGTTTGGTCAACTCGCTCTGGATTCTCTTGGCCCGGCAAACCCCGGGATTTTCAGGCCGATTTTAGTTACTCTATGGTTTCTTATGAATACGTAGAAACTTTAGGTCTCAATTTGATTTCAGGAAGAGGGTTTTCGAGAGCATATCCCTCAGATTCCGCTGCTGTTCTTATTAACGAATCTGCAGCCCGGTTTATGAATATGCAAGATCCCGTAGGGCAAACTTTAGCCTCTGGGAAAATTGGTGTGGACTATACTGAATATAAAATTATAGGCGTTGTTAAAGATGTAATTGCACAATCTCCTTACAGCCCAATAAAACAAGCAGTTTATGCATTTGATAAATATCAAAGTGCGAGTTACTGGAATTTAAGACTTAACCAAAACCAAAGTGTTCAACAAAACTTAGCTACTATTAAAGAAGTTTATAAGAATTATTTCCCTGATTCACCTTTTTCTTATGATTTTGTAGATCAGGAATATGCTAAAAAGTTTGCTGAAGAAGAACGTATTGCCAGCCTGGCTAAAATATTTACGCTATTAGCAATGCTTATCAGTTGCTTAGGATTGTTTGGTCTGGCTTCTTTCGTTGCCGAGCAGCGAACCAAAGAAATTGGAGTGCGTAAAGTACTTGGTGCATCAGTAGCTAACTTATGGGTATTATTGTCTAAAGATTTTGTCTCTCTGGTAGTGGTAGCCTTACTTATCGCATCGCCAATTGCCTTTTATCTAATGCATCAGTGGATTCAGAAATTTGCATATCGTGCCGATATTTCATTATGGATTTTTATTGTAGCCGCTGTTGGAGCATTAAGCTTAACATTGCTAATCATAAGCTTCCAGGCCATCAAAGCGGCAATCACCAATCCCGTTAAATCTTTAAGAACAGAATAAAACCTCATCTATCAATAGCTAGAAAAACAACACATCATGTTTAAAAACTATATCAAAATCGCATGGCGAAATCTCATCAAAGACAAAACCTTTACAGGGCTTAATATTCTTGGATTATCTATCGCTTTTGCTGCAGCGATACTATTAAGTATTGCTTCGATTTACGAACTTTCTTTCGATAATTTTCATGCAAATAAAGATCGTTTATTTATCTCTTATTTTATTTCACAAAACCCAGAGGGCGCAAAAGCAACTATAACGCAGCCGCTCGCCATGGCACCTACTCTAAAAGAAGAAGTTCCCGGTGTTAAATATGCCAGCCGTTATCGCGAAGGCTATAATCTGGTAAAAAAAGGAGAGAAAGAATTATTGTTGGATTTAGTGTTTTTAGACAATGATTATTTCAAAATGTTTTCTTTTCCTATGCTCTACGGAAAGAAAAATGATCCTTTAGAACATCAAAACTCGGTTGTTGTCACTGCAGAAACTGCCAATAAGATCTTTGGAGAAACAAATGTTATCGGAAAAAGCTTCGATATTCAGGTTGGTGGCGAATTAAAACCTTTTGTAGTTACTGCAGTGCTAAAAGACCTGCCAAAAAACACCAATGATGATCTTAGTCTTGCCATTTCGATGGAAAATACTCCCTATTATCAGGAAAATTTAACCGAATGGGGAAATAGAAATCATCACGTGTATGTACAATTAGAAAATGGTGTTGATGTAGCCGATTTTGAAAAAAATGCTCAAAAATTCACCAATCTTCACTTTAAAGGAGATATCGACGATGCCCAGCGTGATGGCGCACAACCTAATGCTGAAGGAAACTATAAAAAACTAAAATTAATGTCGATCACAGATTGGCATTTTGTAAAAATTAAAAATCATCTTTTTGAAGTTTCCAAAAGTTACCCTTACCTGATTTTTGGGATAGGAATGCTTATCATCATAATTGCCAGCGTAAATTTTATTAATATGAGCATTGCCCGAAGCACAAAGCGACTAAAAGAAATTGGAATGCGCAAAACGCTGGGAGCTGCTAAAAGTCAGCTTTTTATTCAATTTTGGGCAGAAAGCGTGTTTATTTTTCTTACTTCAGCAATTATTGGTTTACTGCTAAGTCTTTTGATTGCCGATCCTTTTCAGTCGCTATTCAGAATTCCGGCTGAATTCAGCACTATCGTAAATCCGTCGATGATCCTTGGATTTTTAGTCATCATGGCGGCAATTACCTTAATCGCCGGTGGATATCCAGCCTTGTTGCTTTCAAAATTAAAAACCATTCAGTCGCTAAAAGGAAAACTGGATATGAGTGGTAAAAACAAGCTACGAAACGTGCTGATGGTTTTTCAGTTTAGCATTGCCATTCTTTTGGTTACGGGAACTTTGGTGTTGTGGCAGCAGTTGCATTTTATGCAGAATAAAAATTTAGGTTTCAATAAAGAACAGGTAATCGCATTTCCGCTAAACGGTAAAAAATCGGCTCGTGAATCTTTAAAATTACTACGGAATGAACTTCAGGATAATCCTAATATCGTAAACATTAGTGGTGCCGATAATATTTTGGGAATCGATGCCACAGGATCTCGTTTTGAAAGCCAGATGGGATTTGAGTATAAAGGCCGAAACATCAATACCAACGTATTAGCTGTAGATTATGATTATATAAAAACCTTAGACCTAAATCTGAAAGAAGGCCGTGATTTTAACCGAAATTTTGCCACAGATAGTCTTAGCCTGATTATCAACGAATCAATGGCAAAATTGCTTCAGGAAGAAGAGCCATTAAATAAAATGATCCCTATTGGAGGCAACCGAAAGTATAAGATTATCGGGGTGCTTAAAGATTATAACTTTCAGGATTTAAATAGAGAAATTGCGCCACTTACCATTTCTGTAGATCCAAACTGGGATCTTTATTATGCTTATCTAAAAGTTGCTCCAAATACGGCTTCACAAAGTTATGATGCGATAGAGAAAGCTTGGGCTAACATAGAACCTAATGCGGAATTTGTGGCTTCTTTTCTGGATGAAAATATAGATCGCACCTTTAGAAATGAAAAGCGACTAACCAGTATGATTACCAGTGGATCGATAATCGCTATCATTTTAAGTTGTATTGGGCTTTTCGCGATGTCCATTTTAGTAGTAACCCAACGAACTAAAGAAATTGGAGTACGGAAAATTGTTGGCGCGGGAGTCACCAATATCACCTTGCTATTAACCAAAGATTTTTTAATCCTAGTAGGAATCGCTTTTGTGATCGCAACACCTATTGCCTGGTATTTCACTAATGAATGGTTACAAAATTATGTGTTTAGAATTGAATTAAGCCTCTGGTTTTTTATTGCCGCAGGCGTATTATCACTTTTAATTGCTGTAGTCACCATCAGTTTTAGACCGTTAAAGCCGCATTACAAAATCCGGTAAAATCACTAAGAACTGAGTAAAACCTAAACATCATAGGTTTCAAAACCTGCGAGGTTTAAGATATAAGATTTCAAAAAAAATAAAAACATGTTATTACAACTAGACCACATTTACAAATGGGTAACCACCAGCGGAAGAAGAACATTCCTGCTAAACGATTTAAGTCTTAAAGTTGAAGAAGGCGAATTTATTTCCATTATGGGGCCATCAGGTTCCGGGAAATCAACATTGTTGAACGTGATTGGAATGTTAGACGGATTTCAGGAAGGTGAGTATAAATTTCTGGAGGAGACCATTCATAACATGAAAGAAAAACATCGTTCAAAATTATACAAAGAATATATTGGCTTTGTTTTTCAGCAATATCACCTTATCGACGAACTTACCGTTTACGAAAATATTGAAACGCCGCTACTGTACAAAAAAACAAAAGGATCTGAACGTAAAGCGCTGGTTGGCGATATGTTGGATCGTTTTAATATTGTAGGAAAAAAAGATCTTTTTCCTAACCAATTAAGTGGTGGGCAACAGCAATTGGTAGGGATCGCAAGAGCGCTAATTTCTAAACCAAAATTAATTCTTGCAGACGAACCAACCGGAAACCTCAATTCTAAGCAAAGCGATGAGATTATGCAGCTCTTCAAACAATTAAACGAAGAAGACGGCGTGACCATCATTCAGGCTACTCATTCTGAAAGTAACGCAGCTTATGCAAACCGAATTGTACATCTTTTGGATGGTAGCGAAAATAAAGGGAAATAGACATTACAGCTCTAAATTTAAGATACCACAAATCGAACTTAAAAATGCTCATTAAATTCAGGTACCCAATGATCTTCGTGATATGAAAGTTGCAGTTGTTAATGGTTCTTCAGCAGAAAGTTATTTAAAGGCCGAAAGAATTGCTTTTGAAGGATACAACGACATTCCTACCTCTTGCCTTCGCGTTCACAATTAACAGCGACTTGAGATTGCCGGTAAAAAAGGCATTTATTGGGATTTTTAGATCTCCTGAGTAACAAAAAGAACTTGAGCACTTTATTCCGGAAAAGAGATCAAACTAGATTTTTAAGTTTAGACGTATTTTAATTATAGTTTTGTTATTTGTTTAATCTTTTTTTGAGTTTTCAGTCTGAATTATTTTGCCAGATTTATCTATAGCCGGAACGCTGGTTTTGGTTCTTTCAACAGTTTTTATAAGACCGTCTTCGGTATATTCAAGCTTGTCGATACTTACCGATCTTCTAAATACGCCGCCTGTTGGTAATTGTGCGTTATGATATACAAAATACCAGTTATCACGAAATTCTACAACTCCCTGATGGTTAGTTGCAGATATAGGAAGCAGTTCATTAACCACTCCCTGATACCTCCAAGGACCGGTAATACTTTTACTTGTGGCGTATTCTGTTTTTGATGGATATCCCGATCCTGCATAGGTCATATAATAAGTATCTCCTTTTTTATGCACAAAAGGAGCTTCAAAGAAATTTTTGAGTTCCAGAGTTTGTACTTCCCCATCCATCTCAATCATATTATCTTTTAATTTTACCACACGCGCCTCACCCCAGGAACCCCAAAATAAATAGGCCTGTCCATCATCATCTACAAATACAGCAGGATCAATGTTTAAAGGGATAGCATTGGGCGTTTTATCCGTAACAATAGCTGCACCTTTTGCATCTTTATAAGGACCAAGAGGATGGTCTGCAACGGCTACGCCTATAGCAAAACCTTCATTTACACGAATATTTTTATGGGTAAGAGATACATACCACCAAAACTTACCATCGCGCTCCACCACATGACTTGCGAAAGCATTACCAGCAGCCCAATCAAAATCTTCGATGCTTAATAAAGAACCATGACTTGTGTAATCGTACATATCTGAGGTAGAAAACACCTGCCATTCATTCATTAGAAATCCTTCTCGACCTTCAATTTGCTCATCACGACCTGTAAAAAGGTAAAGCGTATCATTATAAACAAGCGGGCAAGGATCTGCGGTAAACATTCCTTCGATCACCGGATTGCCGCCGTACTTTTGTGCCTGAACATTTTGTAAACATAGAAATACTATACTTATAAATGTGCTACATAGTGCTAGTTTTCTAATGGAATATTTTGAGATTTTCATGAATATGAAGAGATTATTTATTTTGAAATATGTAAATATAGTGTAAGCACAATATGTTTCAAAGAATAATATCTTCTGAAAATTCAATTTTCATGAATGCCTAACCGCATTTATTAAAAGTAATTCAGAACAATCAAAGTTACTTTATCTCGATTCTGGATTTTGGTTATTCACTCTTTATCTATAATCTAAACTCAATATTTTCCATACATTTCACCTTCAAATCAAACACTCTAAAATGCAACTAGAAACTAACCGACTCAAAATTGTGAGTTTTCAAGCCGAATTGTTTATGCCGCTTTATCAACTCTTTTGCGAGAACGAAACCGTAATGAAATCGGCCTTTAAAGGAAGAACGCTCAGCAAAAAAGAGTTTTTAGATGTTTTAAGCAATAATTTTATCCTGAATGATGAAGATCAGATCGGTTTTGTATGCGTTTTAGACAAAACCACTGAAAACTTTATTGGTTTTACAGGATTAATTCCGTGTAACTTTCTTGGGGATGAAGATGATCTTGAATTTGGATTTGTGCTACATCAAGATTATTGGGGAAAAGGTTTTGCTACTGAAATTGGGCAATTTTGGATCGATTTTACTAAAAATGAGCTTCAATTAAATCGAATTTTGGCAGCTGCCAGTCCAGATAATCATGCTTCCATAAATGCCATTAAAAAATTAGGATTAACTGAAGTAAAAGAAATTTCTACTGAAAATCGAGGTTCCAGACTGGTATTTTCGAAGGAGTTTTAAATTTAAATGCTATTCAAAATTATCGAATTTTGGTTGAAGTTTTTGAATAAATAATCTTGATGAGATCCTTAATCAAGTTCAGGATGACAATTTAACTTATCGATTATTTAAAAAGCATCGATTCTGTTAGTTCTCAGAATCGATGCTTTTCCCTATTTTTCAGTTTTAATTTTTATCGTTTCTCCTTTCAGATTTTCACTACTCACTTTGAGTTTAATCGTTCCTGCTTCCATTCCAGATTTTAGAATAATCATTGCTTTTCCGTAGAATAAATCGACTTTATCATCCTGAAGTGGCTCGAAAGACTGTGGATCGCCATTTCCGGCACCGGCTAATTCTCCTGCTCCACTAACTTCAATTTCTAAACGTTCCTTCGCTAAAGGATCCAGATTTCCGTCTTTATCAAAAGCTTCCACCAAAATATAAGAAAGATCCATTCCATTGGCCTTTATCGTTTTTCGATCTGCCGAAAGCTTAATCTTGGTCGCTTCTGAAGTAGTTTTCAGTATTTTTTCTCCCAATTTTTCACCTTGTTTATAAGCGACTACCTTTACTTCTCCGGGTTCGTAAACCACGTCTTTCCACATCAAACGAAAACGTTCGGTTGAATTTTGAGATGCCGGCGATTTACATTGTTTGCCTTGCGATTTTCCGTTGATAAAAAGTTCGGCACAATCGCCATTGGTATACACAAAAACCGGAACATTCTCGCCTTCTTTTCCTTTCCAGTTCCAATGTGGTAAAATATGAATCGTTTTCTCATCGGGCTTCCAATAGCTTTTGTATAAATAATATCGATCTTTCGGAATTCCGACAATATCTACAATTCCGAAGTAAGAGCTACGCGCGGCTTCCTTATCGCTCATTCCCATATCTTTTACGGTTCGATTGGTGTACGGTGTTGGTTCCCCCAAATAATCGAAACCGGTCCATACAAATTCGCCTGCGATATACGATTCATCTTGCTGCCACATAAAATCATCGTCGCCAATTTCTGCCCAACTTGGCGCATGAAAATCGTAAGAACTAACCTGAAGTGATTTGGTGAAATCTGTTTTCTTTTCGGGTAATGGAAATTCGTAAAATCCGCGTGTACTTACGGTGGAAGCAGATTCTGAAATAATGACCGATTTATTGGGTTCCATTTGGCGAGCCAATTGATAACGCCTGCCGTAATTCCAACTATGCACATCGTAAAAATCAAAATGTCGTAAAGCTGCATTATCCTGAACATCATTCACCATAGTTACCGGACGGGTATAATCGTATTTTCGAACATAATTCAGCATGGTATGTAATCTCTGAAAACCATTATTAGCATTGGCCTGCACATCATGCATCTCGTTCCCTACACTCCAAATAAATACTGACGGATGGTTACGATCTCGCATTACGAAATTGCGAATATTTCGTTCAGCAAAACTTTCAAAGTTAGTGGTATCTACAATATCGGCTTTGCGATCGTATTTATCAAAAACCTCGTTAAACATCAAAATGCCCATTTTATCGCACAATTCTAAAACTTCAGGAGCAGCGGTATTATGGCTGCTTCTAATTGCATTTACACCCATAGATTTCATAATTTCTAATTGACGTTCCATGGCTCTGGGATAGAATGCAGCGCCAAGCGGACCGTGAGCGTGGTGCAAATTCACGCCTTTAAGCTGCACCCTTCTTCCGTTTAAATGAAATCCATCATCTGGCGTAAATTCAATGCTTCTAATCCCAAAAGTAGTTTCAGAAACATCACTGATTTTTTCATCTACATTAACTTCTGTAATGACTTTATATAAATGCGGATGTTCGATATCCCAACGCATAGGATCGATTAGTTGTACATCTACTTCAAAATAATTTTCTTCGCCGGCTCTTAGATCATGAGAAATACTTTTGCTGGAAACCTCGTTGCCTTCAGGATTTAAAATGCGCTGTGTAACGCTAACTTTTTTTGCTTCGGAAGTTTCATTTTTTACCAGACTGGAAATTCGAACATCGGCATAATTTGGTTTTATGATTGGCGTAGTAATTTGCGTTCCCCATATTTTTGTATGGATTGGCGCCATAGAGATTAAACTGACTTTCCGGTAAATTCCTGCTCCGGGATACCATCTGCTATCGTGTTTTCGCGTATCCACATGAACAGCAAGTACATTCTTAGCATTTTCAGAATAATCAAGTTTATCGGTAATATCTATATAAAATGAATTATAGCCATAATCCCATTGCCCGGCAAGCTCTCCATTAACATACACTTTCGGGAAGGCCATTACACCATCAAAAATCAGGAATACTTTATCGTCCTTTTTTATTGCTGAAAGATCTAAATTTCGGCGATACCAAGCCTCCCCTTTCCACGGAAGTTTCCCGGTATTGCCATCACCATCTTCAATAAAATCTTCTTCAACCGCCCAATCATGCGGAATGCTTATTGTTTTCCAATCTGAAGTATTTGTTACCACTTCTTTGGCTTCAGAAGGATTTCCTTTTATAAATTTCCAGTCATTTTGAAGAATTTCTGTGTGGCGTTGCTGCGCATAAGCTGAAGCCTGAAAAAATAAAACTAAGATTAATAAATTAACGATTTTCAATTTCATTGATGATAACTTTAGTTACGGTTTTCTAATTTAATGTAAATTTTACAGTTATCTTTCAATGCTTCTACTTTTCTTATCATCAAAAGCTTACAAAATCGTATTAGCATGATTTCTGAAAATTATTCAAAAAAAAAAGCTTCTCGAGACGAGAAGCTTTTTTATATAATTTCAATCTGTCTTTAATATATAACAGCACCACCTTCTGGCTGCAATTCTATTTTTAGAGTTCCGTTTTTCTTTACTTTCGAAGCTTTATAAGCTGCGGTTTTATCTTTGTTATCATAAAGATGTTTCATCTCTTTTCCTGCTAACATTGGTAGATTGAGCTCTATTTTTCGTTTTTCCTTTTTAGCGTTTGTTACCGCAACATACCATCGATCACCTTTTCTACGAGCTAAAGCGGTATAATCTTCTGGTTCTCCTCCAATATAAATCGTCTCATCCCAAACTGTTGGTACTTCTTTTATAAAATCTAAAACATAATTGGGCTGCTCCTCTAAATTATTAGGTGTTAATCCAAAATGTTGAATTGGTGAAAAGTATAATATAGAAGTTGCTAATTCGAAAGCATCAGTTGTACTTCTTATTGTACCACTTTCCTGATCTCTGGACATTCTTTGATTTAGAAATACCGGAGCAAAGTCCATCGCACCTATAGCATTCCTCGTAAAGGGTAAGATTGTAGAGTTTAAGGCATGTTTATCTAAAGCTTCCTGACCAAATATTAAATTCTCTGAAGCTAAAACTGCCTCTGAAGTTACATAATTTGGATACATTTTTTCCCATCCTCTTGGGATAGTACATCCATGAAATGTAATTCCCAGACCATAATCGTTAGCTTCGGCTAAAATATCTTCGTACAACTTCATGGTGGTTTGTTTATCCCCGCCAAAGAAATCGACTTTTAAACCTTTAACACCAATTTTTTGCAACCACTCCATTTCTTTTTTTCTGGCAGCGCTAGTATTCATTTTATCCTGTGGAGTTTGTGGCGCTTCGTTCCAATATCCGTTAGAATTATACCAAAGCAAAACATCTACATTTTTAGATTGTGCATATTTCACCAGCTCTTCCATTCGTTCGTAACCAATATTATTATCCCACCAATTATCGATCAGTACATATTCAAAATTTAAAGATGCGGCGAGATCGATATATTTAATCTGGTCTTCATAATTAATACTGTTATCCTGCCAAACGATCCAACTCCAGGTAGCACGCCCCATTTTGTAATCGCTACTAGGTTCGTATTTTTGTTTTACTAAATCGAAAGCTACCGTAGATTCAACTATTGGTTTTAAAGTTTTCCCAAGCGTGATTGTTCTCCACGGTGTTTTTGCTGGCATTGCCATAGCAGCAAAAGTATCGCCAATGCTATTATTTTCTCCTTCCTGCGGAAATTTGATACTGAATAAACCGTCATCTGTAGATTCACTTAATCGACTACCGGGATAACGACTATCTACACCGGTTTCAGAAATCAAAATCCAGCCTTTTTCACCTAATTTGAATAATGCAGGAAAAGTATAACCAACACCATACTTTGATGGCTCACCTAATTTCTCACTTAGCGTATATTCTTCTTCATAAGAAGGTTTAGTTTCACTCCACCCCGTCATTGGTAAGGCTTGTGGCGTAATATAGCTAGTTGTACCTTCTGGCAAATTAAAACCAGAGGTTTCTTCAAGAATCTTGATATTACTTCTCCCAGCTTTTGATTTTAGTTGATACGAATATGCTACATCGCGATTAGAAACTCGAAAATATACAAAAAGGCTATCGTCGTTTTCATTTACAAATTTTGCCACTAATTCATTAGCCTTATAATCTACATGGCTCACTTTGGCCTTCTTTAGCTCGTAAGAATCTTCGATGCTATTAATTTCCGAAGAAATATATTTAAGATTTGAAGAAAAATCACCCAATGAGGTTTTTAAACCTAACGGCGAGTATTCTAAAAACGAAGCGTTTGCGTAACGAACATCATAAGATATTTTTCCGTTGTTTTCATTTAATTTTAAACTGATTTGCCCATCTGGACTTTTGATTTCACCAATTTGTGCGGTAACTAGATTACCTAAAAATAGTAAGGCAAGAAAAGGTTGAATTCTTAGTAATTTCATTTTTTAAATTTCGGATTATAACTAACGTTTAAGCTTATGTTGATTTAAAATTTGTTTTTTATTCGCTTCTATTCCAATTTGTTTAAAAGCGAAAACCTTAACGAATAACTGAATTTTAAAAATACTATTATTCTGAATGTTTAATAGTACGTGCACCTAAAAATTATAATTCGAGAACTGTGAAGAAGAAAAATACTACTTAAAATATAAGGCATTTTCTGAATGAAAACGATGATCAATTGCCGCTAGATAACGATCCTACCACTCAAAACAATAGGATAATTACATTATAAGAATAGCCAAGAATCATTAGCTATTTTAGGAATAAACTGAGCTAAAACCTAAAACCTAAAAATTATAGTATTAAGGTAAATTATTGTAATAAATCATATCGAGAGTAAACCACACCGCTGTTGTGCTTAAAACAAGAATAATGAAAAAACGATTTTTATGTAAAAAAGATAGCATTGGTCATTAAAAGGTTTTAGTTGGTGGTACTAATTTAAATAATTAAAATCTTATACACGCCATTTCGTCTATATTTTTTTCGATTTCATCGAAAAAATTAAATTTTATTTGGATTTATAATTCCTTTGAATAAAACCTGTTTAAGTATAATTATATGAGCATTTGAAGGATAGTGATAATTTTTTCCGCTTACCAGATTAAACTTGAAAATGAAAAGATTTTTTCGCAATTAAAAACAAAAAAGTCTCTCTATTGGAGAGACTCATGAAAGTAAAAAAACCAGCTAAAATTAGTAGCCAGGATTTTGTACTAAATTGGGGTTAGCATCCATTTGCTCCTGAGGAATTGGTAAAATATCTTTTCCTGTAGGAAATGTAATTCCGAAATGATCGGAAATATAATTTAAATGCTCACCAGATCTTCTTAGCACCCACCATAAAGAAAATTCTCCTCCTAATTCGTGTCTATATTCTTCTAATATGACATCTAACATATCACCATCTGGCAACGTCGTTAAACTTGCTCGTTCTCTTACTTGTGCGACGTAATCTTCTGCCGTACCTATATTTCCTGCACGATGATGAGCTTCAGCAAGACTAAGCAAAACTTGACCGTAGCGAAGCAAAATTAGATTTTGATCGCTAAAAATATTTCCTTGGAAAGCATCAATAAGTGGATTTCTCCAGTACTTCACTTCATAATAACCACTTCTCCCTTCTTGAGTCCATGGATTTTCTACAGTTCCGCAAGTGTTTATTCCGTTATAATTTGCCTGAATATTTGGATAATCTGATATATTGATATCTGGATCTGGATGTTCATCTACAGGCCCAATTAAGGTTGCCGATCTTCTTTTATCACCTTCTTCAAAAGAGTCGTAATACTGTTTTTTTGGAACGGTATATCCACCATAAGTCTGAATTTCTATAGGCATCGTAAACCATTTAAGAAAACTCATATTATCATCATTTCCTCCCCAATTTGCTGCGCAATTCTATATCTCCACGCAATAATTATACTATCTTAATCTATCCTTTTGCGAAAATACATAGCTTAAAGAATGAATACCTTTTTATTTGATCATGCCTGTTCCGAAAATATATGTTTTTTCGAAATATTTTATTTGGGGGTATAAATCTAGCTTTGAAACTAATCAACTTGCCAAATTGTATAGATTATTCCAATATATCTTATTTGCCTTTTAATATCTCAAACCCCACACTTTTAAATGTTAAATCCTCAAAATTAAAAAACATAAATATCTATACTTCAGATGTTTAATTATATTTGCAATACCCGAATTATGTTATATAAATCATAAAATTTTACTTTAGGCTTTATATTCTTCCTACTCAAATTTCAGCAAATAACAGGCTGAGCTATAGTTTCACTTGGATTCTATGCTATTATAATTTTTTATTGTAACCTAATTTGTATAACCGATGAATAGAATTAGATTAAATCTTGTATTGTTTTTTTGTCTTGTTCTTTATTCACTTCGATAAGCTGTGATACGCAAGATTATGGAATGTATGAAGTAGATAGAATCGTGGGTTCTTGGAAGTTAGTGGAAATTTATAACGATAATAACCAATGGACCCCTGCTGAGAATACCTATAGCTATACTTTTAATGAAGATGGGACTTTCATTTCTACACGGTTTCCTCAGTGCACTATAGGAAGTTATTCGATTCAAGATGATGAGATATACTTAGACTTTGATTGCACTACAAACAGAATGATAGGAATAGCAAGCACCTCATCTACTATTGTTGAAGAATTGGATTACGAAGATGTTAATATTATTTTCACTCCTGCTTATTCCGACTGCGATCAAGGATGTAGGTTAAAATTTAAACCTATAAACTAATTAAATATTCGAATATAGCTTTAGAATTATCAGCATGAATATTATAAAAACTGGCTTAAAATTTCTAGAAAGCGCTCATGAGGCTATCATAAAATTGCCAATATTTCTAAGTATCTCAGCTATAAAGTAAATCTTACTCATAAGAATTCTTAATTCTACTTATGTATTCTGAAAATATTTTTGATTCTGAAACTGATCGCAGGTCAAACATCTTTCCACTCGGTCCTAAAAAATCAAGACATTATAATCCTATATGTTCATAATTATTTTTTAGCATTAATTAGAGAATCTATTGTATAATTTTTATTCATCATACCAACTAGACCAAAAGTTGTTCAAAACTAGAAACAAAAAAGCCTTACATCTCTGTAAGGCTTTATTTTACTGGTGGTCCCACCTGGGCTCGAACCAGGGACCCCTTGATTATGAGCTGCTTTCTAAGCAAATTAAGCAGTCGTAAATATCAATATAATTAATTGAAAAACAATGTTTTACATATTTTTTGATATCATTTGATATCATCTGAAATCAAAGAAAAAAGGCAATCTGCGTGCAAATTACGTGCAAATTTTTTCACTAAATTTATAAGACCTGAACTCGTGCCTTAGCCTATGAAATAAGGATTTTTATCATCACCTAAAGTATAAATCTTATGAAAACCAGTCTAATTTTAACACTAGATAAACGTCGAAAAACACAAGATCATCAATATCCAATAAAAATACGGCTTAGTCATTTCTCTAAATCTACCTCAATTGCCACCGGTCACAAAGTACCTATTAACAGCTGGGATGAGAATCGAAGACGTATTAAATCCTCCTATAAAGGTACCTCAAAGTTAGGACAATTAAATAATTTATTAGCTAAAATTATCGTTGAATATCAGGACATTCTGAACGAACTGCACGATTCGGGAGAACTAGATTACCTCTCTATTAAACAGGTAAAGGCTAAACTAACCGGACAAACAACTTATGATTCATTCTATCAATTTGGTGATGCAAAAGTGGAGGAGCTTCGTGCTTTAGGTAGATATGGAACAGCAAAGAATTATGAACATTTATTAAATGTCCTTAGAACATTCACGCGCGGTGCAGAAGTAAAATTCAACGAAGTTAACTATCAATTTTTAAAAGACTTTGAGCGCTATCACTTATCTAAAAAAGGCAATAGCATTAACGGAATTGCCTCTTATATGCGTACTCTGAGAGCTATCTATAACAAGGGAATCAAAGAAGGCCTTATTAAAAGAGAGGCATACCCATTTTACAATTATCAAATTAAAACGGTACCTACCGCAAAGAGGGCTATTAAATTAGAATCCATACAGAAGATATTAGTTCTAACCGTTCCAGAGACCGATTTCATGTTTCACTATAGGAACTACTTTCTCCTATCTTATATGTTATTTGGTTTATCTTTTATCGATTTAGCTTTTTTAAAAATCGAAAACATCGTAGATGGTAGAATTCGATTTCAGCGTAAAAAGACCAGTAAGGTTTATGATATAAAAATCACTAAACCTATTGAGGAGATTTTAAACTATTATACGAAAGGAAAGACTAGCAATGATTTTATTTTACCAATAATAAAAAGAGAGGAACCTGAACTTCAATATAAAGATGCCAAAGATGCCTTGCATCGATATAATGCAGGTTTAAAAAGAATGGCGAAATTATGTGACATCGAAGAAAAGTTAACTTCTTATGTTTCAAGACATAGTTTTGCTACTCATGCTTTATTAAAAAATGTTCCATTGATGGCTATTTCCTCGATGTTAGGACACTCCAAAATTAATACAACTCAAATTTACTTAAGGTCCCTACCCACCAACATTTTAGATCAGTATCAAGAGGAAATGAACCAATTCTGAACACTTAAGCTTTGTTAGGTTTCCATTCTAATTTCCTAACTCAAGCTGATTTTTAATTAAATCAAAATATTTTGCCCTATTTAAAACTAGTTCTTCGTGATTACCTATTTCGACAATACACCCATTTTCGAGAACCACAATTTGATCTGCATTCTTCACAGTAGATAATCGATGAGCTATGATTATTGCCGTTTTCTTCTTAAAAAAATTATTTAGGTTTGAATGAATAATTTTTTCATTTTCGGCATCCAATGCGCTGGTTGCTTCATCAAGAAATAAATAATTAGGATTTTTATAGACGGCTCTAGCAATAAGTAGTCGTTGTTTTTGGCCCCCCGATATTCCATTCCCAGAGGCTCCTATTTTTGTTTTTAACTTTAAGGGTAAATCATTAATAAAGCCTTCAATATTTGCAGTTTTAATAGCTTTAGTTAATCTATTATGGCTAATATTTAATTCGGATGTAGCAATATTTCTTTCAATAGTGTCGGAAAAAATATACCCCTCTTGCATCACTACGCCTGATTTACCACGAAGAACGAAGCTAGAAATTTTATTTATATCTACTTGATTGTAATAAATTTTTCCATGGGTCGGTCTGTAAAATTTCAATAATAACTTCAATAATGTAGTTTTCCCACTACCACTTGCTCCCACAATTGCAGTAGTTTTACCTTCAGGTATGAACAAATCTATTTGTTTTAAGGCATAAGATGATTTTGGACCACCATATTGGAACGATAAATTCTCAATTTTTATCCCTTTCTTATTATTTTTAGATGTAGGAATTACATCAAGTTCTTTGCCATCTTCTTCTGGATGATTTTGGACTTCCTGGAGTCTACTAAGACTTAATTTTGCATCTTGCAAAGAACGGAAGAAGTTGATTAGTTGACTAATCGGGGCATTTAGTTGACCGATTATAAAGGAAATCGCTAATAATGTTCCTAAAGTCATTTTCTCCTCTATGACATAAGAGGCAGCAAAATAGGTTACAAAAATATTCTTTGCTTGGTTAATTAAATTAAATCCTGATAATTGAAATTGATCCACCTTCAACAATCTAATATTAATTTGCAATAAACGCTTTTGAATTTTTTTCCAATTATTACGCTTATAACTTTCTAAATTGTTCAATTTTAGTTCTGCAACTCCATTGATTATTTCATACAAAGAATCCTGATTCTCACTTTTATGTTGAAATTTATAATAGTCTAAAATCCTTCTTTTCTTCAACCATACAAGAGACCATATGATAGATAATGTTGTCAAAAGTATATAGATAAGCAATATAAAACTATCATAATACAATAAAACTATTAAAAACGTTGAAAGACTTATAACCGAAAAAATAGTTATTAAACTTTGAGATGTCAGAAAATTCTCGACACGTTGATTATCTTGAATTCTTTGATTAAAATCACCTATCATTTTTGTTTCGAAGAAGTTGATAGGTAAGCTTAAAAGCTTTTTCAAAAAATCTGAAATTATCTGAATACTTACTTTAGTACCGACATATAGCATTAACCAATTCCTAAAAATCTCGGTTATAATAGTTCCCGTTATCAAGCTCAATTGTGCCAATAGAATAATATTTATAACGCTCATATCCTTTGTATTGACACCATCGTCAATTAGACGTTGAGTTAGAAATGGCAAAACAATATTGATTAAACTCCCAATCATCAATAATAAAAACATTAAAGATAACTGCCGTTTATATGGCTTGAGATATGATAGAAGCCTTTTTAGTGGAAAAGGAGGTTCAATAGGAGGATCTTTCTCAAAAAAAGATTGCTTCGGATTAAGGTATAATACAACACCCTCGGTATTATTAGATAACCAATTTGATTTAAAACTCTCATACTGGACTTTAATAAATCCATGCGCTGGATCAGCTATTAAAAAATATCTTTTTTTTGAAAATTTACTTCTATAAATTTTCTGAAGAACGACAAAATGATTCTGATTCCAATGTAAAATACAGGGCAACAACTCCTTTTTTTCCATTAACAATTCCAACGAAACTTTGGTAGGAAATGTTTTGAAACCAATATCCTGCGCAGCCAATTTGATACCTTGTAACGAAACTCCCTCTTTGGTTAAATAAGAATTTTTCCTTAAATATTCTATAGGATAATCTTTTCCATGATGGTTTGCTATCATTTTTAGACAAGCTGGCCCACAGTCCATTTGATCATGTTGCGGAGAAAATTTCATTAATTTTGAATGATAGGATTATTTATCACTCAAGTTCTTACTTGAGTGATAATAGTATTCTATTTTTGCAATTGTATATTCTTTAGATTTTGCTTGTTTGTCTGGTATGCTCCTGTTGCAATCGAATAATATAGATTTGAATACAAACTTTTAAAAAATGATGCCCATTCACTATCTAAAGTTTCATCTATCCATTGCTCGATTTGAGTATAATCATAAGAATAATTACCGTGAAGCGCTTTCTTAATTTCAATAAATTTAAATAACGGTTTTAGCGCACATGGAATATTATATTTATTCATTGACAGATTTCCAAATGCCTTTTGGAAATATTCAAACTCCTCATCAGAATTTTTTGAAATACTTGAAATGGAATTTACAGTTTCTGAAAAGATTTGATGAAACAAACCTGTAATATCGTTCTGAGAGTTAAAGTCATAAGATTTATACTTCCAATTTCCCTTTGGATAATTTAAATTTTCGTTTCCAGTCATATGTGAAATAGTTGAGTTGACCAGACTACAAGCTTCCAAAATTTTATTCTGTTTAAAGTATATTCTTATAATATTATGAATCTGTTGAATTTTATGGCCATGCATAATTCCATGATTAGGAAGGAAATAGTCATCATTTTCAATACTTTTATTCGTATAACTTAAGGCTTCCTGAAAATCATTAAGTTTATAAAAATAATATGCAATCACAGGTAGGGCTACAAATGAGGTGATCTTTTCTTCATTCTCATTTAACTCAAGGGAATCATAAATTTCAGCAATTTTTTGTTGATCCTTAATATAGGATCCAAATTGGTTCATTCGAAGTTTGTTAACTCCTTTAATATAGATTTGATTCATTTCCAGTATTTCGGGAATATTTTTATTTCTTGCTTCTTGTTTAATAAAATCACTGATACCACTTTGAAACACTGCTGAGCTAATTTTCGGTAAGCTATTATAATTTATATGTCTTAGTTTATATACAATTCTATTTAGTGACTTCTTGTCAAAATTTCCATGTTTTATTCTAGAGTTAAATTTTTCCTTTACTAAATTCATTTTACGATCTTCGTCAAAATTGTGAACACAATAGTCAATACCCTCATTTTCGACCCGAACTTGAGAACATCCTCCATTACATATTGGTAAAATTTTGCACTCTAAGCATGGTTTATTTCTGAACCTTGTATCCTCTAGTCGTTTTTTAACTCGCTCTTCATTCCAGTCAATATTCCCGTTAGACTCAAGAATTCCATCTCTTGATTCTTTACTAAACTCCCTTGCTGTACATTTAAAAATATCACCATTATAATTTATGGTAGCTTGATTTAATTTATCAGCATAGCAAGAACTTCTAATAGAAGCGCTACTTTCTGCCACTGATGCAACTGTAAAATTTTTCAATCTAAAAGCAGATACTATATCAGAAATCTCTGTTTTTAAATCTTTTTTCACTTGCCATACTTTATGAAACGAAAAGGTCAAGAATGGTCTTTCAAGATTCGAAACATCTTCAAAATCATCCATAATATCAAGTATACCAGGCAATGTCTCTTCAGAAATATTAATCCGTGCTGTTACATGAAATTTATTTTTTAAACAAAGTTTAATGTTATCAATAATTTCATCGTAAGATCCTTTCGTTTTGGATACATACCGAACTTTATCATGTCTTTCGCGGTTTCCATCAAGCGTAATCTGAAAATCATCTACACCATATTTCTTACATTCATCTAAAAGTTTTTGATTTATTAAATATGCATTTGTTGTAAAACTTGACTTGAACCGAATATTGTTTGCCTCCATTTTCGGATAAACATGCTTCAATAATGGTAAGATTGTTTTATTAAAATACAATAATGGTTCCCCTCCAAACCATTTAAGGCTAAATCTTTTTAACTTGTCCTTCTTTGAATTTATTAAGTTATCAATATAAAGTTTTATTTTATCTAAGGTTTCATCTGAAACCTTAGAGTCTTTAATATGAGACTCATAACAGTACCAACATTTAAAATTACAATTCATAGTAGAGTTGATTGTAAGTTCAAAATTCGTCTCGTCAAAATCTACTCTGTCGCTTATAAGCTTAATCTCTTCAAGCTCATCTGTATTACTAGAAACAATAAATCCATTCTCCACCAATGTCTGATAAAAGCTCTCATGTACTTCTTTTAACTGCTCTAGGTTATTTTCGTTTGTACTAGCCTCAAGTAATTCATATAATATCGGCTCCAATACAACAAACCTATCACTAACAGTATTATATCCTATTATCTTTTCATCTTTGGGATAAAATATATTATAAAAGCTAATTTTCATACTTCAATTTTAATATTAATAACAATTTATTGATGGGAAGCCCATAAGGACTTCCCAATCAAAATCAATCTAATCTTTATCCTGTGGACAATAAAGATTTTCAGGACAACCATAGTTGTCAGGTTTGTCAACCTCATCTTCAGAAAGACTACTATTAACGGTGCTAATTCCTCCTTTTAATTTACCTTCTTCAGTTTCCTGAAGTTTTTCCATTTTACTAAGTAAATCTTTGAAATTTTGCTTTTTCATTTTACGTTTAAGTTTAAAATTTAATCTTCACTAGGACAGTAAACATTTTCAGGACAGCCATAATTGTCAGGTTTGTCAACCTCATCTTCAGAAAGATTGCTATTTACAGTACTTATGCCACCTTTTAGTTTACCCTCTTCAGTTTCCTGAAGTTTTTCCATTTTACTAAGTAAATCTTTGAAACTTTGTTTTTTCATTTTGTAAAAATTTTAAGTTTTAGAGTCATATTTTATAGAGATTAACTCATGTTTTGCTCTCCCTTGCAAGGATATTTTTATACTTTCAGAAGGATACATAATTAACTATTCTTATCCTGCTCTATTTTGTTCATCTCTATTTCCAGATTTCGTAGTTCTGGCCTTGATTTTAGAATTTCCAAACTTATATTCCAATCCAAGCCTGAAATATCTATTATCGTTGTAATTATAATACTCCTGAGGCACGCCATTTGTCATTGCCCTGGTTGTTCGAGCAGATGTTTTTAAGATATCGACAGCTGAAAAATTAAGGTGTAATTTTTCATCAAAAAGTTTTAACCTAAATCCTAAATCAACAGAAACCGATGATGATGTTTTAAATAACAACATCGTTTGGGGCGCCCCATAATTAAAAGTGAATTCTGCAGAAGCTAATTTGCTTAAAGTAAAATTATGGTTAGAATAGAATTGAAAGTTAAAACCTTTATTAAGGTCTGTAGACAATGAGATATTATTGATATATGAAGAACTGAAATGGTAAAAGGTAGCTTGTGTAATGGTTTTCCACCATGAAAAAATATCTTTTAAATAAATCTGACTAGCTCCTATAACTGTAGAATTATAGAAATTTTTACGAATATATATTTGTTGATTATTTTCTCTATCAACAGATGGTATTTGTCCATAGCCATTTCGAGATATACTTGAAAAAATTCTAGAAATAATTGAATTTTTATAGCTGTATTTAAATTCGAAATTATGAGAAGTTTGAGGCTGCAAAAATGGATTACCCTCTGTATAAGAGATGGCATTTATATACCAACGAAATGGATTAAGATCTGAAAATTGAGGCCTACGTATTCTTCTACTATAACTAAAATTATAAGAGTTTTCTTTATTTGGGTTGTGATTAAAATAAATGGTTGGAAACAAGTTTAGATAGTCTCTGGAAAATTCAGAGGAAGTAGTCAATGAATTTCCTTTAGTCTGTGTTGCCTCCAGACGAAGACCTAATTTTAAAGTCCACTTCTCATTTATATTTGAAGTTGCATCTGCATATATAGCTTGAATATTTTCATCATAATCAAAGTGATCATTCTGCAGAATTAAATCATCGCTTCTACCCAAAAGATTCTCTGAAGCAAGTTGATTTACAGTGTTTGTGAAAGTCATCTTACCTCCATAAGAAAACATAGTCTTTCCTATTGGATGTAAGATATCTAAATTAAAATTGTAATTGGTGACTTCCTGAGTATTGGATGATATCACGCCATAGTTTTGTGGATTATAATCTATTCGTTCACTTGTAAAAACGCGGCTTTGATCATTTTTATATTGAAAGTAATCAAGTCCAGCTTCTAGTTTTTTTCCAAGTGTATCTAACTGATGTTCATATGAAAGATTTAAATCATGATTTTCGCCTTCTCTATCATTCATACCTTTTGAAATAACCTCTCCAACTCGAATATTTTGCGAATTAAAAATTTTGGTTTTATCTCTATCGTGGACATCCTTGTCAGAAATTGAACCTTGATAAGTTATTCCAACGGAAGATTTTGGAGTTATGTTATATCCCAGTGTAAACCTTCCTGATAAGTTATCCAATCGTTTTTTATAATCAGTTTTTCCTTGCCAGATGCCTTCATCATAACCTATAGTTGATTCAATATATTGTGCCTTATTTCCTAATGTTCCGTCTATAGAGGCATATAAAGAAAATTTATTTTTATTGAAAAGGAAAGTATTCCCGAGGGCATATCCAGAGTAAGTTCTTTGGGTATAATTTGATCTTGCATAATTATACCAACTATTTCTCTTAGGTTTTCTTAATACTATATTTATTAAACCAGCATTACCCTCTGCATCATATTTCGCAGGGGGAGACGTAATGACTTCTACACTTTTTATATTGTTTGAGGATATTGTATTCAAATAGGAAAGTAATTCTTCTCCTGACAATTGAATCAATTTTCCGTTGATCATTACACCGACTCCACTTCTTCCTATCATAGATATTGCATTGCCATTTGCAATAACTCCTGGTGTTACTTTTATGATATCAATTGCTGTTCCTCCGGAGGCTATCGTTGAATTTCCGACATTAAAGACTAACCGGTCTATCTTATTTTCAATGACAGGCCTTTTACCCTGAATAACAATTTCATTTAAAGATGTTGCACTCTCAGCTAGCTTAATAACTCCTAAATGAATATCTTTATTTTCTAAATTTATAGTTTCATTCCAAGACGTATATCCAACAAAACTAATTTCAACCTCATAAAGAGCACTAGATAATTTTAGTTCAAAGCTTCCTGTTTTATCCGTTGTTTTGCCTTTAACCTTATCTGTACCTTTTTCCGTCACTATAACATTTGCAAAAGCAACGGGTTCATTATTTTTATCTATTACTTTACCTGATAGATTTATCTGTCCTAACATAATGACAGGGAATAAAATATAAAATAAAAGGATAAATCGTAATTTCATTGTAGTAATTTGGAATTGTAAACTTATCATAACAAAATCCAAATAAACCCTAATACCCCACAGTTTAACTACGGTAAAACCACATTTTATACTAAGCCTAAAAGTCTGTACTACATAATCTTTCCTGAACTCTTATTATACAACCATATAATTAAATAAAGCCAATACAGCCCTGAATAATCTAACGTTATGTTCTAAAATTTTACTTATGCAAATTAAATATGAAAAAATACCTTCATAATCAACTAAACCAAATGTTCCCTGACCCCATAATTTAATTACAAATATCTGTAGAAAATTAAGGGAATTTCATGAGTCCTAAAATGGAAAAAGCTCCATAGGCATTAGGAGCTAAAATTTTAGAAAGAAAGTTTATATAAGGAGCATTTATATATAACCACTTTGTCTAGCTTTTTCTAATAAAGCTTTATTACCATCTCCAGAAACTCCAAAAGTTTCTTTTAACTTCCTTTTTCTATCTTCTATAGCTCTTAGTGATAAATGAATATAGTTTGGTAAATCTTTAGTTTTTGTTCCTAGTGAGAGTTGGTAAAGAATGTTTCTATCAGTCTCATCAATTAATGAATTTTTGCTAATTTCAGAATGTAAAAGTTTTGAGACTTTTGATCCATAATATGGTGGAGAGGTGATCACTTTGGCAAAACATCTTTTTAGTTCCTCAGATGTTGTTTCTCCTTTCAAAAGGAATCCGTCAGGATTTATATTTAGTAAAATGTTATGCAGACGAAATGGATCTCCTAAGACAGTTAAAACTATAATTTTAATCTCGGGAAAGTTTAATTTAATTTTAACCCCTAAATCCTCCCCGGATAAGATTTTATTTTTTTCGCTAATTGGGAAATTAATATCTAAGAAAACAATGTCAAACTTCATTTCTTCCAATAGGCTCCAAGCTGAATCACAACTATCTGAAGTTTCTACTGAAATTATATAGTTATCGAGAATAATTTTTGAAAGCACATTTTTATAGCCTTCCAAAATAATATGATGGTCATCAACCAATAGTATTTTTAATACTTTTTTATCATTCATAAACCATTGTATGTTATAATTTAATACTTAACTCAATTATAGTTCCATCAGTATTTGATTCAATAGACAATTTTCCGTTAATACTTCTTGCACGGCTTTTCATGTTTTTCAATCCAATTCCCGAAGATGATTTATTAGCTACAAAGCCTGTTCCGTTATCTTTAATCTTTACGATCATATGCTTTTTTATTACATTGATACTTATATTGATCAGTGTAGCTTGCGAATGCTTATGTATATTCGTAATTGATTCTTGAATTATCCTATACAAGTTTATTTTTATATTATTCTCTATTAATTCCCAATCAATATCATCTAGACTATCTAATTGAATATTAATAATCTCTGATTGCCTTTTTAAATACTCTTTTAAAATCAGTTGAAAATCAATATCTACTTGGGAATCTTTATTAAGTTGATGAGATAACAGTCTTATTTCTTCTGCAATTTTTTGAATTTCGTAGATGTATGCTGCCCGCTTTTCCTTAATCTCTTTACTATCATCTTCATTTAAAGAGTCTAAGCTAATTCTTAGCCCAAATAAACTCCCTAAAATGCCATCATGTAATTCCCTAGAAATCCGCCTTTTTTCTTTTTCACGCTCCTCTTCAATTAAACGCTGTTGAGATAAAATTAAAGAATAGATTTCATGATTGGCTTGTTGTTTTTGGTTGAATAATTTATTTTTTGCTCGTTGTGCTTTAATAATATATAACAATGAAAATAATAATAAAAGTGCTATTGATATCAGTGAAATGAGAATGACCTGCTCATTTAATCTTTTCGTTTTAGAGATATATTCATTCGTTTCAAAACGTATTCTAGCAAATTTGTTTCTAACGGTTCGCTCTTGCTTTTGTAAACTATCATTAATGTCAATATATCGATTGGAATAATAAAGAGCACTATCCTTTTTAGCTTTTGATAAGAGCTTTAAAGACAATAATAAATCTCTAGTATTTTGGCTTTCAAAAGACATTTTTCTAGATAAATTTGCAAATTTAATAGCTTTAGCTGTATCTCTCTTCCCCAAAAAATATTCTGATAGATGTAATTGATTAATACTTATTCCTGTTTTTAGATTTAAATCTTTTCTTATGTTCAAAGCTTTTTCAAATTCATTAAGCAACTGATTTGTAGTATCTCCTAAATGAAATCTAGCATAAGCCCGATTATCGAGAAGCATAGCATATATCTTAGGATTATCTTCCTGAAGATTTTTAGTAGTATTTAGTGCTTTTTCAAAAAATTCAATGGCAGCCGAATAGTTCTCTTGGTTATTATAAACTACCCCAATATTGTTATAACTTGAAGCTAAATCTTTTGTATCACCTAATCTATAAAGGTTTTTTATGGCCTTTCGGTGATATTGAAGTGATTTTTCATACTCCTCCAATTCATTAAAAATAATTCCAAGATTATTATATGCGACATATAATGTATGATATTGATTTGAAGGCTCTAGTAATTTAATAGCCTGAGATGTTGTCACTTCACTACCTGTATAATCTTTAATATTCTTTTGAATAATAGCCATGTTAAGTAGTAATCTTGCGGAGTTTAGCTTATCATCTAGCGTACTGTAGATTTTTTGTGCTTTATCATAATAGTAATATGCACTATCTTCAATATTGTAATTATGATAAAATTGTGCTAAATCCCAATAAGTTGAAGAAATTCCAACTGAATCCTGAAGTGAAATTGAAGATTCCTGAGCTAAATCATTGGTTCGAACAAACATTAAAGAATCGTCTGCCTTTAGATATTTATACGAAAGATCAATAAGCTTATCATTCTTTATACTATCATTCCGCTCGGCAATAGCATCTTGATAGGTCGCGTATAGTAGTGAATCTATTCTTGAAGCATCTTTATATAATTTGTCGCTTTTTTTTATATTAGTATCAATAGCAACACTACTCTGATCTTCTAGGTTACAAGAAAATGAAAGTGCAAGTAAAGTTATTATTGCTATCCGGAATTGCCTCAAACTATATTACGCAGAATGACTTTTGATGCTAAAGTAAAAAATTATAAAAGACCTTGTAGATTACAAGGCCTTTTAATTTTATCAATTAATTCGAACCGTCATCTTCGCTCTCTTCTTCACCATCTTTTCTATCTATGACTTCATCTGCTTGGTCTCCAGTACCGGCAGTTACATCTTCATGTTTATCATTAATAGAATTTGGTAATTCTTCGGGTTCACAGGAATATATAATGCTTATAAAAAAGGCTAAACCTAAAAGGTTTTTAATTGTTTTCATCTTTATTGGGTTATAATTAAACATTGGTTTTTCAGCACTCTAACTGAAAAATGGTTTAGTGTTTAATCATGCATGATGAACTGGTAGTAATTCCAGCTTTAGGTACAGAAGCTTCTTTCTTAAACCGTGGTAAAAGTAATTCAACAATCAATCAATCAGCCAGATGAAACCATGCATTTAGTGAATTAGGTATTTCTATTAGTGTGTGGTTGGTGAATTTTAGTTATTGAAGATTTCAATATGTTTAATGTGTTCTAATTAAATGAAATTGCTTTGTGCTTTAATAATTCCTCAAGGGATTGAAGATTATGTCTATAAGACCTAGAAAAAGGAAGACTGATATTACTATGATCTAGAAAGCATTTCAGTTTACCAAAATTAATCCTGGATAAATGATTTTTGTTAATAATATAACTGTTATGGATTCTTATAAAACTACTTGGCAATACACCTTCAAAAAATTTTAATGTTTTAAATGCACTAATATTTTTTCCATTAGTCATAATGAAATCAGTTGCATTATTATCAGCCTTTAAGAATAAGATTTCTTCAATTTGCAATATGGTATAATCCTTATAAGATTTAAGGCATAACACCTCATTTAAACCATATTCTTTGCTCTTTATTAATTGAAGAATAATTTTGCGAATTTCTAACTCCTTCCCAGGTTTTAATATGTAATCATAAAATTTATTCTTTAAAGCTAAATATGAGCTTGAAGTATCTTTAGATAAGGCTATAAATTTTGAGTGATTTAATAAGTAATCTTTAACCTCTTGACAAAATGAGAAAACATCTCCAGAATAAGAATCTAAATTTATAAACAAAACATCAGGATTCAATTTCAATATGGAATTCATACCCTGCTCATAGTTTTCAGTGATTCCTAGACATGTGAATTCGTTATACTCATTAATTAAGTCACATAAATTCCGCGTAGTTGTCTCATCGTCATTTATAATATAAAAAGAAATTCCCAACTTTTTTGATCAAAATTAAATACTGCTTATTTTCTATTATGTTGGGTTTCCCACGTTTATTATGCGGCAATACCACATAATTCATTTACAGTATACTGAGCTATAGGGGGGATTTGGTGCATCATTCTGGCTTTTTGAGTACAACCACGTAATCATATCATCCTTCTTTTCTTTTTGAAACCTACTGCTCCTAAAGCTTAAGTCTATAAATTTTAAATTTAAAATCTGGATTTTACTCAAAGTTTAAAGTCCTCAAATTACGTTAAGAAACTAATTTTATAATTTACAAAGTAAATGGAAGAAAACCATGCTTTATATTAAGAGTATTTAAAAATTGATATTCAGCTCATAATGTATACTTCGTCCTCCTCCTTGAGGTTTCAAGATACCTTTAGAAGTCATATCCCGTAAATCTCGGGTGGCGGTGGCTTTTGAAGTTTTGGTTAATGATATATATTTCTTTGCGGTCATTCCTCCTTCAAAACCTTCAACACCTTTATCGAACATTTTTAAGATCACTTTTAACTGGCGATCATTTAAATTCTCCCGATGTTGATCCAGAAATTTTGCTTTTTTTAAAATAAATCGAATAACTGCTTTAGCATTTTTCTGGGCGGTCAAGATAGTCTTACAGAAATAAACAATCCAATCCGAGATATTCAGAGAGCGCTGAGCCATTTTTAAGGCTTGGTAATACGCTGCTTTATTTTGTTCGATTGCAGTGGATATACTTAATACTAATACTCTACCTAAAGATTCCGAAAGACATTTATCAGCTATGGCTCTACCTATACGTCCATTTCCATCTTCAAAAGGATGTATCGTTTCAAAATACAAATGAGCGATAGCTGTTTTGATCAATGAACTTCGAATATCATTATTTTCAATATCAAATTCCTTGTACCACTGTATGAACTGTTTCATCTCCATAGGAACACGATGAGATGGAGGAGCTTCGTAATGAATTTCTTCTCTCCCGTATCTCCCTGATACTATAAGCATGGGTTCCTCTCCAGATCGATAAGTCCCTGCCTGAATATACCTGGATCTGCTAAATAACATCGCATGCCATCCCTTAATTAATCGCTCGCTTAGAGGTTCGGAAAAGTTTTCTCTTACCTCCACCATTAATTCTGCAATCCCCCTGGCATTGATATCTCTAATAGTAGCACCATCTCCAATACCTAATCGATTTTTGATCGATGACATTACATCCTGACGACTGTAATATTCCCCTTCAATCGCTGAAGTTTTAATGGCCTCATCGATCATAAATTGTATAATCGCATCTTGTCTAAAGTCAGAAGGCAGGCTATCTATAATCCCTTTAACTTCACCTGTCTCTGAAGCGAATTCAATCACAATATCATCGATAGCTTTCGACTTATAGTCAAAAGAAGGCCAATTTTCAATTTGCCAGTTATACATATGAGCCAGATAAATGCATTATTCAAATCAAATATACGACTTTTTTGAGCCGAATAATTAAAATAATCGGCTCATAATTCTTTATAAGCAGTTAAAATTAATGAAGAACTTAAAATACATCCCCTCTAAAACCACACTATAATGTGATTTTAAAGGGAAGATCAAATAAGTTCTTCGAAAAAACTGAAAATACCACACTATAATGTGATTTTCCATGTATTTTTATATTGATCAGCAATAACTGGATTGATATCCATTATAATGTGTGATAAGATAGTGTCACCACTAAAAAAAGTCTCACAAAAATGCAAGACTTTAAAAACTGAGTTTAGAATTTTTGAAAATCAATCCATATTCCAAATAGCTAAAAAACGCTCTTTAAATGCTAACGCTTCCGTTTTAGAATTACAATCTTCAATATATAACTTCATTGACAAGATTCTTTTTTGTCCACTGGGATGTGAGAAAACTTCTCCTCCAAATATCTCCTGAAGTTTTTCAAAATCACCTTGAATCAATTTGAATTTTTCCGGCTTTTTAACATGAATCAAATGAATTGCGATCAGGTCTGCCAGATACTCGGCTTTTTGATAATCATTGGTGCTATTCCCCTCTGGAATAGCCGCTGGAAGATTAAAAATTTTAGCCTGCGGTAGCGTAGCCATATGAGCTACTTCATGAGCCAGGGCAAAGAGCTGAATGGCTTCATTCTCTAAATCAATCAATCCCTGACTCACCTCTAAATAATCAAAAGCAGCACCCGCGTCAATATTCAAATCTTCAGCGTTAAAATGAATTTCTTGTGGAGGATCCACATCAGGAATATCCTTAAACAGCGGGATGACAGAATCTTTGTACAAACTTACCAGCTTTTCTTCTGTGGTTTCCGATTGGAACTCCGGGTTGGATAAGTCCTCATCATTGCTCTGATTTTCGGAATGATGCTCATCACATGAGCATAAGATTCCAAGAAGGAGAAGCAAAAAATATTTATTCATTCTTTCTATTTTTAAAAAAAAAGCAAGCATTCCAGAGGAATACTTGCTTTTTTTGCTATGGCTAATCTTTATTATTCTGCGTAGTAAGTAAATGTCTTATCAACTGTAGCTAGATTATCAAAATAAGTATATGAAGCACTAACAGGATAACCATCTTCATTATACTCGTAAGTAACTGCATCATCAGCTAATGTTCCACTAATTGGATTATTCTGATTTACTGATTGAATACCTACATTAATTGCAGCATAAGCAGAAGGATATAATTCGATGAAAGGATTATTTTGATCATCATACTCAGCAGTATAAATCTCTCCATATCGGTTTTCTTGAGTTACATTTCCGTTCTCAATAACAAATGTAATTTCATCAATCGCATTTTCATTTGTATGATCTGTACGCTTTTCTGATGTAAGATTCCCAGCCTCATTATAAGTATACTCATAAGTGAAATCAACCTCACCATCTATAGTATGCTCTGCGCTTACAATTCTACCATCTTCATAAGAATAGGTAGTTTCTTCATTTGTAGCTTCTACCTGACGTGCAATGATTTGATTTTTATCATCATAAACAAAAGTAGAAACAGTAGTAGTGATTGTACCCCAATCATCAGTTTCTTTTGAAATCTCAGAAACAAAATTTGCATCATTATAAGAATAAGTACTTACTGAATTTTCACCATATAAATCAGCAATGGTATAAGTTTCTAATCTTGTACCACTTCCAACTTCTCCACGTACGGTTACGGTTACGGTATATTCTTTTACAGAACCATCTTCAGCAGTAACGGTAAAAGTTTTAGCTTCACCATCAACGAAATCCACCTGCTCTCCAGATGCAGGAGTAATCGTTGCTCCTTCAGAAATCGCAATATTCGGAATGATATCTTCTAAGGATGTTCCAAAAGGCACGCTTACAGTGATATTGGTACCAAGATCATAGTTAATATCGCTTTCATTCACATTATTAAACGTAAGACTAAAATCTGTAATTTCAGCCAATGAAGAAGGCTGTACCGCATTATCATCATCGCTTGAACAGGAGGTTAAAGCTATGGCGATAAAAGCAAAAATAATTGAAAATGTTTTTTTCATGATTAAATGTTTAAGGTGTTTAAGTTATCTTAGGTTTATATACTTAGGTAAGCTGCAAGATAAAATCAGTCCCACCCAAAAGCTTTTCAGATTATAAATCAGGATTATTAATGATGGCATCATTGGGAAACAAAAGCGTATACCGCTCATCTCCTTCTTCTAGCGTATAGCTATTACCATTATATGTTTTTGTTATTTCAGGTTGTGTGGTTCTTCTTAGGTCATTCCATCGATGCCCTTCAATGGCAAATTCTCTTCTACGTTCTTTTAAAATTTCGGTCAACAGGCTTTCATTATCCAGCGTATTTACAAAATCCTGATATGCTGAAAATCCAGAAGGGGTATATCTGTTCTCTGCAAAATCAAGAAATGTCTCTTTGGCACTATCTGTTTTATTTAAATGAGCGAGAGATTCAGCTATAATAAAGTATAGCTCGGATGTCCTGTAGCTCACTTTAAATTTATTTTGAGCACTTTTCTTAGAGTGATATCGGCCATCATTATACTGTTCATAATAAAGTGCAAATCTCAAATCTGATTCCGGATCATAAGCTGCTATCAAATCATCAGATATACTTGATTTCGTTACAAGATCCAGATCAGCTACATTTTCCAGGGCTAAAATGGATTCCACTGAGTTATATTCTGACGGCATTATGGATGCATTATCGTTAAGATTTTGAATATCAGATCTTATACTTAATGCCTCTTCCGAAAAGGCTATCGCTTGTTCCCAGTCTTGTTGATACAAGGCTACCCGCGCCTGAAATGCCAGAACTGCTATTTTCGAAAACCTATAATTTAGCCCTTCGTCCTGTTGGTTTACATTCACTAAAGCTTGTGCTTCTTCAAGATCACTTAGAATTTGAGAATAGACCTCCTCAAGAGATTTTTTTGGATAGGCTTTTTCTGCATCATACACGGTAACTATAGGTACTGCCGGTTCATCGTTTGTAGCATTATTATCATAAGGCTTTGCATATAAATTAACCAGTTCAAAATATTGCATAGCTCTAAGTGCATAAGCCTCTCCCACTAACTGGTCAATACTGTTTTGATCGCCTTCAATGTTATTCTGATTTTCTATAATATGATTACAGTAGAAAATAATACTATAAAAACTGGCATAAGGAAAAGCTCTGGTAAGCGGACTAGCATTGCTATCATTCCATATAAAAATGTCTTCATATTGCTCAATTCCGGAAGCATTTGTATTTAATCGAAGTTCATCACTGCGATAGCTGGTTAAAATCTTACCAATATTAGTAATTGAATATGCAGAAGTTAGAAAACTTCTATAATCTTCTACGGTTTTTGGAATGACCTGACCAACAGGTTCTACTTCCAAATAATCATTACAGGAAGTAAGGCCAATTATTAATGTAAAAAAGTAAAGTAGCTTTTTCATAGTACGTTTTATAATCAGTATTATAAAGAGAGATTAAATCCTGCCGAGATAATTTTCGGAATAGGTTGTGCGTATAAGCTGCCATAAGTTTCAGGATCAAAGTACCCGTCGTAATCGGTTCCGATCACAAACATGTTTCGGGCTTCCAGATTAAAATTTAAACCTGAAATTCTCAGTCTTTCCAGTTGCTTTTTAGGTAGCGCATAGCTTAAACGAATACTACTAATTCGTATATAGGAAATATCCTTAAGCCATATATCCAAATCCCGATAGGTATTTCCGGCATCGTAGGTATTGTACCAACTATACAGGAGATTGGTATTGAAGCCTGGAGAATTAGCACCAATTAGCGCAGGATACTTTCCTGTACCGGCTTTTAAAATATCCGTATTATAATTAGAACCCGGCTGAGCCTGAGTAGGGTTGTAGGTTGGCTCGGCTCTTACGGTTTGTTTAATATTAAAGTTGGTTAAAACCCGAAGATCAAATTGTTTGTATGCAAAGGTATTTCTAAAACCACCGGTAAACTTTGGCATCCCATCACCCGCATAGGTATATAAGTTTCTGTGATCCTCTCGTGATAACTGACTTCCATCTACTCCTTCTTCCAGATTATAAAACTCTACCGCAGTTACTTTTCTTCCGTTTTGCCAGAATAACGGTAGTCCATTACTATCCAATCCGGCTGTTTTAAGCGCAAAAATAGCATTCACACTATAGCCTTTTAAAGAAGGTTTCAGGTTATTTTCCGGTATTTCAATATCTTCAACCACGCTTTTATTATGGGAAATATTTAATCCACTTGTCCATCTAAAGTTCGGGGTGTTGATATTGGTGGTATTAATTGATAATTCATATCCCTTATTACTTACCGTAGCCCAGTTTGTACTTATAAAGTTATAACCGTTCTCCAGTGGAATCGATCGTAAACCTATTAGATCTGTACTTTTTCTGGAGTAATAATCTCCGGTAAGAAAAACACGATTATTAAACAAGCTCATATCAAAACCGATGTTAGACGAAGTAGTTTTTTCCCATCTCAGGTTAGGGTTAGGTGCATTGGTTGCTCGTATAACTTCTTCATTGGTTCCCGGAAGTATCGAGACATTATCATATATACCAACAACAAAAGGAGAAGTAGATTTATCGATATTTCCCTGCACCCCGTAAGAAGCTCTAAGTTTAAATACATCTATGGCAGGAATATTTGCCATAAAATCCTCCTTATCTAAATTCCATGAACCCGCAAAAGACCATATTGGGAGGTATCTATATTTAGGATTTACACCAAATAAGTTAGAGCCATCATATCTTAAACTCCCAAACACGGTATATTTTCTGTCCAGGGTATACGATGCAGTTCCATAGAATGATGCAAACACATTCTCATTATAGGTCTTTTTATAGGTATCAAATAACGAATTCTCCAAAGCCAATTCATTAGTAATTGGAATGGTAGTGAGCGTATTGGAATTAAAACCGAATCCTTTTGTATGAATTTCAGTATTCTTGTTTTGTCTGAACTCGGTTCCCAACATCAGATCCAGCTCATGCCTTTTATTAAAAGTAGTGTTATAATTAGCGGTTGTTTTCCAGTTATACTGAAACACATCGGCGTTCCAATTTTGGATTATCCCACCTTCAGGCATAAAATAATCATAGCCTCCAGTTACACTGTATTGTGATCTTTGACGATATTTTCTGGTATAATAACTGTTTCTGTTACTGAATTTCTCCGTACTATTAAAATCCAACTGAAGACCTAATTGGGTAGAAAACTTCAAATCATCATTAAAATCATAATCAATATTAAAAATTGATTTTAAAGAATTCGCTTTATACTCATGATCTGTATTTCTTCTTTCTTCAATAACATTATAATTAAGATTTAGATCTGAGCGCTCTACCAGATCGGGATCATAAACATAGTTTCCATTCGCATCGGTTAATTGAAGATATGGATTTGCATGTCTGGCGTAATATGCCGGGTTTGTATAGGCATCAGCCCCTGTGATATAAGAAGAGGTTCTGTTTTGGCTTCCAAATAAAGCCACCCCAACCTTTAATTTATCGGTAATCGAAAAATTATCTTTAAGAGTTATATTAAAACGCTTTTGGCCAGTACCAATGGTTGTTCCCTGTTCATCAAAAAGACCTGCAGAGAAGTAATAATCATTATTTTCACTACCTCCAGAGATACTAAGTGTATATTGCTGATTTACGGCCATTTGGTATAACTCCTTTCCCCAGTTGGTATTCACATTTCTAAGCTCGTTAATGGCGTTTTGAGCTGCTGAGGAAATGGCGTCAAACCCATTATCCTGAAAAATATCGTACTGATTATAATTATTTAAAATTCGGGCAACCGCTCCCCTGTTTTGCTGATAAGTAAGATCCGATCTTCCAGCCAGGTACAGTTCAAAATCTACTTTTTGAGAAGAATCCATTAAATTCAGTTTACTGAAATCCGGTCGCTGCGTAACAAATACATTGGCATTGGTATTAATTCGCATGGCTCCCTTCTTACCTTTCTTACTGGTAATGACAATTACACCATTTGCTGCACGGGCTCCATAAATGGAAGTAGCCGAGGCATCTTTCAAAACAGTTAGGCTTTCTATATCTCCCGGATTCAGTCCGGCGATAGGCGAAGATTGAAGATTGTCAATATTATCTTTATCTCTAAAATCTTCCGGGATATCATCACCCTGCAATGGAATTCCGTCAAGCACCCATAACGGATCTGACGAACCATTTAAAGTGGCGATACCACGTATAGATATTTTTGAAGGAGCACCCGGAGCACCTGTTGTAGGCTGTACCATCACCCCTGGTAATTGTCCGGTTAACATTTGATCCACAGTCGCTACCCCCGCTTGCTCAATCTCAGATACATCAATTTTCGCATAAGACGATGTCGCCTTCCGTTTTTCAATTTTCTGATATCCCGTAATAATCACCTCATCAAGATTCTCTGAACTTTCCTTTAGGTTAATCTTTAAGTTTTGGGTATTATTCCCAAGTTGAATAGTTTTAGATTCAAACCCCATATATGAAATCACCAGAGATTTAATATTAGGATCGACCCTCAGTTCAAAATTTCCATCAAAATCGGTGGTCGTCCCCAGCATGGCTCCCTGAAGAATACCTTTCTCGTCCGTTTGATTGCCAATCATAGAGGAGGAAACATAGACAGAAGCTCCGACAACCGGCATTCCATCTTTATCTCCCACTACGGTACCAGAAACCAGAACCTGATCCTGAGCCATAAGTGCCAATGGCATAAATATTAACAAGTAGATTAATCTTTTCATTTTCTAATTATTAAGATTGTATTCTATTCGAGATATTAAATCCCTATAGTGTGCTTTAGTTATTTCATCTCCCTTATTTTTTTTCTTTTTAAGGAGCTTTAGTATTTTTTCAAGGGCATATCTTTTACTGGTACTGGCATCAGATACCCTTGGTATATAGGAGAAATGAACATTTTTAAAATTTCTAGAATCCTTTGAAACTGTGTTTTCTTTTGTTTTCTTCAGCAGTTCATTTCGATCAACTGTTAGTACATCCACATAATTCTTCTGGGTCATTCTATCGAATCTATTCAGCTCTTTATTTCTTGCTGTTTTTTTGAAAATGGCTTCAAAAAGCTGATTAAAGAGATACTCCTCGGTAAACACCTCTGTTTCCTTCTTCGCAAGAATTTCATTTTCCGTGATTCTCATCAACCGATCTGTTTTCAACAACGCGTAGATCATATTGGTCTGATAGATACGCTGCATGGAAACGGGCGAATAATAACGTTCTCCATCAGGCGCGTCCCTCACCGCAAATACTTTATCAATCATATCAGGTGTAAATAACCATTCCTGAGGAAGTATGGCATTTTCTACCAAATATTGCAGTGCTTCTTTTTGTAGTTGGGCAGGTACCGGCTGATAAGCTTCCTTTCCATCCCCATATACGGTATTATTGAGATAGATACCACCAATATTTGCCATTACATGTTTATTATAAAGTTCCCATTGATCTATGACTGCCTTATATAATTTCGAAGCTTTATAATAATCCTGTCCCTCTTCTCTTGTCCATTCCAGAATATTAGGCATTATCCGTTTAAGATTTTTAAGCCCATATTCACTAGCTTTTACAGCATTATCACCAAGATCTTCACTTTGTGATCTTGGATCAACAATACTCATTTGTTGGGCTCCATAGAAATACAACGGGTCATTTTCATGTTTACGGATCCATTTATTGGTAAGAGCCAATTCTTTATGTGCTGTTTCGGTTCCTGTCCATCTATACCCCCAATCAATTGCATACTTATCATAGACTCCGATCTTAGGAGTTATATCTACGACACTATCCTCCGGTTGTGCTACATAATTAAAACGTGCATAATCCATAATGGAAGGAGCTGTCCCTCCCATTCTTGAGGTAAAACTTTTAGATCGTAATGAATCTACCGGATAACTATAAGAAGCCCCCATATTATGTTTAAGACCAAAGGTATGTCCTACCTCATGAGAAGAAACAAAGCGTATCGCTTCTCCCATATGTTTTTCTGAAAAAGTATTTGCCCTGGCCGCAGCATCGATCACTCCAGTCTGTACACGAATCCAGGAATGAAGTCCTTTCATCAGGTTATGCCACCAAATAATATCAGACTCTAAAATTTCTCCACTTCTGGGATCAACTACTGAAGGTCCCATAGCATTTTGCTGTTCAGAAGCCGCATAGGTAATCACGGAATACCGCACATCATCAATATCGAAGTCTTTATCTTCTGCAGAAGGGATTTTCACCTGAACGGCATTTTTAAACCCGGCTTCTTCAAAAGCTACATTCCAGTCCAAAACACCTTGCTCAATGAAGGGAACCCATTGTTTTGGAGTAGAAGGATCTACATAGTAAACGATAGGCTTTTTAGGTTCTACAAGAATCCCTTGCTTATACTTCTGTATATCTTCCTCCCTGGGTTCCAATCGCCATCGGGTAATAAGCTTTCTGGATTCTACTTCCTGTTGCGTATCGGAAAAATATTCCATTGGGGTGGAAAAATATCCAATTCGCTTATCTCCGAATCGAGGTTTCATCACTTCTTTCGGCAGCAATACAATATTTGTTGTAACTCCTATAGAAAGTGGTAAAGCGGGACCACCACCTTCACTAACCGAGGTTGTAAGTAAAGATTTCGCAACGATATTTTTTGGAAAAGTCTTGACTGTTTCGATAAGGGATAAATTCGTTTTAATACTTCCGCCCAGACCGGTATTTGCCAGGACATCACTAAAACTTTTTTCTTTTCCACTAAAAATTTTATTGACTTTAAAAATACTGGAGGTTGAATCCGTATTTTGTGTGGTTATATCGAACTCCTCAATGATGGACTCACTGAAGTTATCTTTAACCGATAAGCTTATTGCGGCATTCTTTGGCGATTGCACTCTAGGGTTTATAGTTTTGACCCAGACTTTATTTCGGGTAGTATCTTTATAAAATCTAACCAGTTTGGTTTCAAAAGCCATCCCTTTATTAAGTCCGTGACCATTTAAAGCATAAGGAACACTGGAGATTTTATTTACAATGAGTAAATCCTGGGACATTAAGCTATCAGGTATTTCAAAATAATACTCATCTTCTATAGTATATATATTAAATAATCCTTTTCGTTGCTTTCCTTCCTTAAGAAACTTCTGATAATTAAGTTCATCACTATCCAGCTTTGTGGAATCTTCACTAGTTTCTTTAATCTCTTTTTTCTCCTTATTTTCCTTTTTTTCTTCCTGCGCATGAGCTCTTATTCCGGTACTTAAAAAAGCTACCAGTGTAATTACCGCCCATTGATGAATGTTTAAATTCAATAAGAATTTTTTCATGAAATAGATTATTTAAAGTTTAAATATCTATTTGCTTAAGTGTTAATAAAAACCAAATGGAGTGAACTCTTAAAAAAAAGGAGTGAAGTTTAGTATTAGGATAACAGAGGAAGTATGCAAATAAATTTATCTTCTACAATTTTTGTTTTAAAGCTATCAACTTCGTAATAATTATAAATATTCTTTAAATAAGTTAAGCCAATTTTATGACCTTCAATATTTTTTTTCTTTTTAGGTGTATAGCTATTAGCTACTATTACATGTGTGGCATGAATTTCAACTTCTATATCTAAAGGCTTATTTTTTGTGATTTCATTATGCTTTATTGCATTTTCCACTAAGGTCTCCAAAGCTAGTACGGGAATTTTTTTATATAAAATCAGATCATCACCGCTATGATCTGAAATCTTAATATTCAAACTATTTTTAAATCGAATTTTATGTAGAAAAATATACTGTTTCAAAAAAGCTAATTCCTTCTTCAGGCTGGTTAGATTATCATCTCTATTCTCCAATAAATAGCGATAAACATCAGCAAGTTGCAGTACGAATTTCTGAGAAAGGTTTGGTTTGGTCTCAATAAGGTAATGCAATGAGTTCAGCGTATTAAAGAGAAAATGTGGGTTAATCTTCTTTTTGAGCTGACTAAGCTGCAATAGCGCATTTTCCCGTTGATAGTTTTCGTTTGCGGTAGCCAAATGTTCTTTTTCTTTTAGCACCCGTAAATTCTCTCTATACTCTTTTTTCAATTGAAACCTAGCAATAAGCAAAAGCAATATGAAAGTAATAAAAGCTAAAAAGCTAATCCAGGAAAAATACTGCTGTATTTCCCCGGTTGTATCCTGAAGATCGAAGTACATAAAATTAGCGACCACGATCAAGGCCTGATCCCCAATAATCACTTCGTCAAAATAGCGTACGATGTCCAATCCTAGATATTGCGAAAATCCATTATCTATCAGCACCTCGCTATCAGGCTGGTTAAAGATGTCTGAAATAGCAAAGGAATCAAAATACGAGGGTATTTTGATTCCAATATTTTCAACTTCGGGATGCAGCAGACATATCCCATTTTTATTAAAAACGCTGGTATAGGAAGTACGTCCCTGATATTTTTCTGAGTAATATTTCCAAAAGGCCTTTAAGTCAACATCATATCCAACAATGATAGTTGTATCTTTATTTCTCTGAAAAACATACGCCTTACGGTTAAGCACTTTGTCACCAGTATTGATTATGGTATCTAAAGTTCCTTTAGGAGCTTGTAACAATATTTTTTTGTACGGAACCGACTCCTCACCGAGTTTTTCATCTGGTCTTAAATGTTCCGTTTTTTGAATCCCGTCCGGCGTGATGGTATATATATAACTACTGGTATTTACCGCGTTCGATAAAGCTAAATCACTTACAAAATGCAGTTTGTTGATTAAGCTACTTAGAGGAACATCTGAAGAGTCTTCAATAATATTTTTGGAATAGTTTAAAAAACTGTTCAATTGTAAAAACTCCGAAGCTATATTATTCTTTTTAGAATACAGGTCTGCCAGTCTTACATCTTCCATCAGATCGGAAGCCACAGAAGTTATTTTTGGGGTAATTAAAGAGCTTCCTATAAAAAATGCTATAATAATCAGAACGCTTAGATAGAAATACTTTTGATGTTTTCTAAAGCGTCTTAAATAATTAATAAGTTCCATTTTAATGATTTAACCACTCTTTAAAAGCGTTGATATTCATTGAGCTTATTAAAATAGGGTCATTACTACCGGGAGATGGGTTTAATTCAATTTTCAGTCGATTTTGACTGTATTTCACAATTGATTTAATGGCGTTATGACTAATAATAAATTTCCTGTTGATCTTAAAAAATTCTTTTGGCGCCAGTTTATCTTCTAAATTTGAAATCGTACTATCATAAAGATAAACTTGATGCTCCCTTGTAAACAGAAATAGAGATTTATTTTCTGCCATAAAATAGGCAATTTCTTCGCTTTTAATCGATATTAATTCTTCACCCTGAGAAACCAGGAAACGATTTTGAATTTTCGGGGATTGAAAATCCGGCAAAGTTGTTTGAATTCGTTCCAATAAACTCTCCACTTTATCGGATTCCCTCTTATCTCCAACAAAGTTCATATATTTTTCCAGGGCTTTATCGAGTTTCTGTCTATTGTAAGGTTTAAGAAGGTAATCAATAGCAAAAAACTGGAAAGACTGCACCGCGAAATGATCAAAAGCAGTGGTAAAAATGATGGGGATTTTAATATTTAATGCATTGAATATTTCAAAACTTTCTCCATCACCAAGGCTAATATCACTAAAAATCAGATCACATGAATGATTTGCAAACCATTCTTTAGCCTGTTTAATATTCTCTAACCTGGCCGCAATTGTAATGTCATATTTTGACTTCAACAATAAACTCTCTAAGGAATCTGCGGCTAAATCTTCATCTTCAATAATAACGACTTTCATTGTAGGGGTAGTAAGCGTTTTAAATATTGTCAAATATCGTGTTAAGTGTTGATTCCTAAATATCTATTCACATTAAAAGCTTGGCAATATTACTAAAAACTCATGTGTATCAGTGGTTTTAAAACTTGAAATTTCTGAGTTTTAAGAATATCCCCCATTGAACTAACTAATATTCCGAATTTTTCAATACTTCTCTCAGCGAAATTGTTTTCAAATTCTAATTTCCAAATGCAGTTGATGTTATGATAAGCTCTAAAGCGTATTTAATTTTCCTTAAGTAATGCCTATTATTTTCTTTTAGAAATTGAATACTAGATATTCCTACTTATCTTAAGCTTGTTCATCTATGGGACACTGCTTTAAAGTTTCAGCTGTTTTATTTCACCCGCAAAAAAAATTTAAAAAAATAAAAAAGTTCCTGTTTTGGATTGTTTTATTAGTTTATAATTCTCCCATACTACTTCATCGAAGTTAGAGCAATATTGATTTTGAACAATATCTATTTCATAGCACAGTACCACTACTTGTCCACTGCCTGTCCATATATGGGACATGTTTATAAAAGGTTTATTTATTGTTTATTATTAAAGTTTAATAAAAGAGACCAATTTTTGAACAACAGCTGTCCAGAATTTGATCATTCCCTGGTCAATTTTTGATCAGGAAGTGTATCAAATCTGAACATGTACACTACTGATCCTATTTTCGGACTACTAGAGGGATGGTATTGGAGATACCCCCAATGTTTAAGCTCCCGAACCAACTTATGATACGTTGTCCGGGAGCGTATTTTAGCCAATCCCATCACCTGCTGACTATTGACCATCAAATTCCTGGGAAAATGCTTTTGATTCCACAGCTCAAAAAAGGCCAGATAGAGGCTACGATGTGATACCGCGATGCGATCATCTCTTGCAAATCTCCGGAGCACGGCATTAAGATGGCGTATATAATTTACCTCACTCATTTCTTCTGAATTTCTGTGGCGATAATCGTTTTCACCTCCCGGTATATTTTCTGAAAATTCGATTCCAGTTCTTCCGGTGTCACTTCATGTTTAGGCGTAGGCAATTCTTTTGACCATTGGGGAGCTGCGAATTTCACCTTTCGATCTTTCCCGTCTGAGAAAGTTACGAACTGTCCAGGTTTTAATCGAAAGAAAAGATCTGCCCTGATCTTAGCCACTTCGCGTTCACTTTTGGTAGTTCGGGTATCAAAATTCAGGTTATCACTTTTACTTACGCTAATACTTTTACGCTTTACGATCTCAAAAAAACTTTCGTAGTATTTTGCGGTTTCCGGATCGTTCACCTTTCCGAAGAACTGGTAAGACAAATTACTCAGAATGGCTTTTCCTGCTTCCCTACCGTATAGGATATCATTCTGGATCTTATCCTGGATGACATAAACTGTCGAAATATTATAGCTTCTTAAGGTAGCCGGAATACGCTGCATATTCAGTAGTCGGATCGTAGAAGCCTCTTCCATAAGAATAAAAGAACCCAAACGATCATGCACACTCATTTGTTTGGTGATGCTATGAATAACAGTGGCGATGATAGGAGAATAGGCTGATTCGAATTTTGGATTATTCACTACGGAGATCACTCCCGGATTTTCTGCATTATTAATATCCAGTGGAATCTCATCTTCAGAAAGCACCATAAAGATCCGTTGGGTACTAATCTTTTTAAAAGCATTAGAAAGAGTACTTTTAACCGCTGCGGTTTGGCGTTCCGATTCCACACCATTGATAAAAGCATTGGCCATCGCCTTTGAGGTGAAATTAGAACTCAACAATTCCACCAGTTCATAGGTAGTACATTGTTGGAATATGGCAATCATATGAGGAAGCGTACAATAATGAGGATAATCTGTTTTCAATTTCCAGATCAGTCCCCCGATAATTCCTTCCGCAGCATCATTAAAAAACTTCGAACTTCCCGAAAAGGAACTTTCTTTCTTTTCCAGTAGATTTTCCAGCAGCACCCTTGAAATTTCGTTTACACTCTCTTCATCCAGCATATAACGTGGAGCAATGGGATTCACTTTATGAAATACCCGATCAAAAGAAATCAGGTAAAAAGGGAGCTTACTCTCTTTAAATAAGGGATAGGCAATTCTGGAGAGTTCAAAATTTTTATAATCATGAATAATCCCACTAAAGCTATGACGGCTAAAATGTCTAAGAAATTGCGCCACGACACTTTCGGTCTTTCCACTTCCTGCCGCCCCGATAATGGACACCCCGCGCCGGATATCTTTTAATTTCATTGAACCCGAAGAAAGGGGCATCCGAAAGACATATTGTTTTTCCGGTTTTCCTTTTCCAACATGGAATAATAATTCATACATAATTGCATTAATGATCATAAGGGGCATCACTAAACGCGTCCACACCAGCACGAACATATCAAAATCAAAACCTTTTGAAAAGCTGATTAATAAGAGGGTAAAAATATAGCCGAGATTAATGGCATTTCCCCAGGTCGATACTTTAAGGCTGAAATAGAAGATAATCACTGATACAGTGATAAAAAAAGTAAGAATATACAAATTGCTAAACATAACTGATAGGTTTTAATAGCCGATAGAGCTAGCTTTAATACCGGCTTCGATTATTTTTTTAAGTTGTTTATACGCAAACCCCACTTTACTTTGGGGCAGGTGTAAAGCAGGCAATTGCATTCCTGCTTGTCGGATCATTTTAAAGGCAAGTTTTTTCTCGTTAACTCCGAGACTCCTTAAGGACATAAAATATTGTTTAGGGTTTTTACTCAGGAGTTTTCTCGCTGAGTAGCTTTCCACATAGTTGCGATTGTATTGGAACATTTTATCAAAAGCCTTTTCCGAATGCTGAAAAAACCGATCCCGTTCAAAACCCCGTTTCACCAGTTTCCCATGCATCTTCACTTCGGAAGCCTTATACTTACTTCCCGGAGACAGGCTATAGGAGTTGGAGGCATCTTTACGGCTTACAATAATATGGATATGACTTTGCAGGCCTTCCTTTTTCATTCCCGGTTCCACCATCTGCCCTTTAATTTTGTATGGCGCCTCGCGGATCAGTTTTTGAATCTCATTCTCTATTTTTTGAGTATTTCCGGGCATCTCTCCTCGAGCTACTTTTCGAAGCTCATTTTTGAGATGTGCTATTTGTTTCGAATAGGGCTTATTCTCCCGGATAGCGATATCATTCGTCTTATAAGATCGCTCCTGTTCAATTTTCGCGAAATATTTAATATCATCAATAGAAACCGGCCGACCGTTTATTTCCCGGTGAAAGGAACTCGCATATTCCTTCATCGCTTCCCGAACAAAAGCTTTAAGTTTTTCAGGATTGTTTTGAATATGTTGTAATTCATAACGGCTGGGATTAATAGTGATCGAATAATATTTAGGTTCTTTCAATTTCAGTCGATCCGTATTCCCATCAATCTCTTTGATCACCTGAAACGGTTTGATTCCATCTTCCTGTTGATTAAAGAAAAATTCCTTTTCCGAGGGATCTTTCCCCTGGTTTTCTTTTTCCAGATAGTTCACAAAATCCCCTGCACTTTGCGAAAAAGCGCCACCAAGCTTTTGAGGGGAGATCGTGATATACATCTTAAGTTTTATTAAGTTTTACGTTTTATCGCAATTTTAAACTGCTCGAATTCCGTTCTGGGGATATCCAGTTTCAGGTAATCCGCTCCAAAGGCATTCCCTTTAATTTCAACCTGTTGAAGCAGGTATTCCAAATCCTTTTGGGTAGCTTTTAAGGTCTCCTGCAATCGGGCAATTTCCAATTCCAGTTGTTCTCGGCTTTGCTCACCCGGTACAGCTTTTTGCTTTTTTTCTTTGATCGATGCCGCTGGCAGGTTGCGACCTTCCAGTAATAATTCCAGCATCAGGAATCCCGGTTTTGTTTGCGTCTTTTCAATATTTTTCAGAATAGCGATCACCGCATCAATTCTTTTTTTGATAAGCTGCTCGAGGCTCACTTTGGAGGGCACCAAGCTTTCAAAAGGCGAGAGGTTATTTTTCTCAAAAAAGTCCAGAATCAGATCCAAAGTTTGGGACTGATTCGAATTGTTTTTCTTTGAAAACTCCCGAAACCTATTAGCGGTATGAGCTTTCACCTGAAGTCTGGATTTTGCGGTCATGGCTAGTCTTTTTAGTTTTAGTGGCTATTCTCTTCCTGTATTTTCGGGGGTTTTTAGAGCATTGTATCCATCGGGGTGGCTACTTTTCTGCCTAAAAATTTTAAAACACACCGAAAAACGGGGCTTTTGACGCCTAAGAAATCGAACAACACCGTGAAACGTGTTACCCTCTTGCTATTCGATTTCGTCCCGAACACGGGACAAAATTTTCATACGTATTGGTTTACACCAAGCGCATTATTAGAATTAGAATTGAAAAATTCCCCGGACAATTATGATCCGGGGAATCAAAAAAGTGAAAGTCAAATACGGTAATTAATACGGCATATAAATAGCAATATATCAACACTTTAATTTACAAAACATATAAATACAAATAATATGAATTCAACATTTGATTTGCTATGAATTGCTGCTATTTGTAGCAAAAACGGGGAAATCTGAGAAATTCAAAAAATTACGACGGCAGATTTTCAGTGTTCAGCAAGAAAAAATCGATCAAAAATTGAACACAGAATTCAAGAATTTTGATCAGGCCGACGTCATCGAAAAATTTCGAATTCCATGTAGCCTTCTGATTTTTCATCGGTGCGTGTAATGGAGGTCTAAATTTCTTTGATGGGATCCAAGACTTTTATCGTGAAGCGCTTTTCCCGAAATAAAGCTTTTGCGAAATGTAGTGGGAATGTGCTGAACCCCTCCAGCATTATTGTTTTTTAGTAGACACAATCATTAGAACTAAAAACTTAGTTATTTTAACAGTAAACCTTAGATCTATTAAAACTAAACTTTTAGTTTTGTACTGCCTAATCATTATTTCGTTAATTTGTATTAGCCTACAAAATGGAATAATACAAAAAGGGAGCTTTAGGGCTCCCTTTATTTTTCTTAAGTAATTAAGTATTATAAAATTCCTTCATCGGCAAAGCTCAGGTAATTTCCTTCGCTGTTGATGATCAGGTGATCTAGTAGTTTAATATCCAGAAAATCACAGGCCTTTTGAATCTTGGAGGTCAGTTTTTTATCGACTTCGCTGGCCTGTAGTTTTCCTGAGGGGTGGTTATGGCAAACAATAATTGCGGTAGAAAGACTTTTTAGAATTAGGGCAAACATAATTCGCATATCCACTAAGGTTGCGGTAATTCCACCGGTCGAGATTTGGCAAATCCCTTTAACGATATTGGAATTATTCAGGAGCATCACTTTAAAAGATTCCTGTAATTGAATTTCGTTTTTATCCCAATTGGTATAGTAAAGGTTCGCTGCATCCTGGGAGCAGGTAATTTTGGGACAATTAGAAATTGTTATCCGGTCTTTGTAGCATAGTTTTATTTCGTTAACTTTAGAAGACATAATTAATAGATTAAGGTTAAATAAAGGGGGTGTTAATTCTGGAGAGGATACACCCTTTTTTAATGATATTGATTAAATTTATAGACCTAAGCTTTAGGCTTAAGATTATCTCAAAAGCAACAAGGGCGCGAAGGGGTTCCGCCCTTGTTTTTCTAAGGCTTGTATTAATCCTTACTACCTAAGAGTAGAATTTCACTCACTAAGATTTCGGTCACATAACGTTTATTCCCTTCCCTATCTTCGTAAGATCTGGAAATCAGTTTGCCTTCGATGGCAATTTCCTTTCCTTTCGGCACATAGTTTTCGATAATCTCGGCCTGTTTATTCCAAGCAACAAGATTATGCCATTGAGTATCCTGAACGGATTCCCCTTTTTGGTTTCGGTAATAGTCATTAGTAGCAAGACTTAAACGCGCCACTTTTTTGGAGGTGTCAAGATTAGTAATTTCGGGAGTGTTTCCCACATTTCCGATTAACTGAACTTTGTTTCTAATAGTACTCATAATAAAAAGATTTAGAGGTCTACCCGGAGGCAGACGGTTACACATACATTGAACTTGTTTGAAAAAATGATTTACTTATTATATCCGGAAGCGTTTTTCCATTTTTTGATTTTTTAGTTTCCCTTCCGAATAGATATGTCGCTGTTGATTTCATATTGAACTGTTTTGATTTACTTCCCATAGTGCCGTATAGCTGTTATCTTTTTTTGATGCTTACACGATTCAATATTTTGGATTGATTAGGACTTATAAAAGCGAACGCAGGGAGCGGCTTATGCAGTCCGGTTCAACTCCAAAATATTGGTGTTTTGCAACCCAAAAAAAGAAGGCTAAGGGGCACTGAAGTGAATTAAAAACCGATTAGGAAGAAACAGCACAATAGCCGGAAGGGAAACTAAATGCAAGAAGCATTACTATCCTGCATTACTATATGACATCGCATTACACAAATACTAAGAATCTATGTATTTCATCTTGTAATAATGCAGAATTATTTATCTCAGGATGAATACAATTACCACATCGGAATATTTAAGCCAATCAATAATCGACCTAAACAAACTGTATGACAGATTCTTATATTAAAAAAACAGCAATTGAAAGCGACGAATGAAGTAGATTATTTAAAGGCTTTCACCCAACATCTTTAAACTAATTTTAAATACTTTTTGCATCCCGATTATGATTATAGTTCGTTAATAAGAGAGCCTTGCCCTACTAGCTTTCTTAATTATACTCGTAGAAATGCAGAACTTATCCCCAGATGAAATAATTATCCTATGAATAGGTTTTACCCTTATCATCTATGCCATTATATTTTTAGTTAAGATCACTAAATCCAATAGAGAATTAAAAAAGAGTTTATTAAACAGCGATTTCCCAAAGAAAAAATAAATCGTTGTTTCCGTATATTTTGATTCTCCTAATCGAAAGGAATTAGGTTAAAAGGCGGATTAAAGACCAAGAAATCATAACGCATTTAAAGATTTGTCCGAGGTGTCAAAGTGAATTATTATTAAAAGAAGGCCGTTATGGTAATTTCTACGGATGTTCTAATTATCCAAAGTGTACTTACACCAAAAATCTTAGATCGTAGTTAATTTTTAATGACCAAGTATAAATATTTTTGTTCATCATAATTCTCAGTTTATCTCATCGCGGGAAGGCTTTTGTTGTATATGCTGCGCGCATTTAGTGAGCGTAAATAGAACCTCACCTTACGGGTTTACAAGCACCCTCATTATTATATTTAATCCAAGATAATTATGGACTTACATCTTTTTTATAGTCTTTTGATCATTATTTTATTTCCTCTCAACTCTAAGGGGAAGGCTTTTGTTGTATATGCTGCGCGCATTTAGTGAGCGTAAATAGAACCTCACCTTACGGGTTTACAAGCACCCTCATTATTATATTTAATCCAAGATAATTATGGACTTACATCTTTTTTATAGTCTTTTGATCATTATTTTATTTCCTCTCAACTCTAAGGGGAAGGCATGTTGTATATGCTGCGGGCATTTAGTGAGTGCTATTGAGACCTCACCTTACGGGTGTACAAGCACCCTCATTTTTAATTTTAATCCACGATAAGTTCAATTCCGGCTTTTTCAGCCTTATATTTTATTTTGGTCATAAGTTCATAATAATTCCAATTCCTTAAAACAAATCCATTTTCCTTTTTGGCGATCTCCATTTTATCTTCCTGATTTATTAAAATGAGTGTACCTGCTTGCTGTTTGATACAAAAATCAATAAGCATCCGACTGTATACATGCAAACGGTTATCTACATAATTTCTTTCTTTTTCGTGAAATCTTTCTACTGCTTTTGTTTTGCGCTTATATCCTTTTCCTGATCTACAATAGGCAGTAGCATTTTGCACTCTTTTTAAAGCAGCCTGAATGGCTAATCTTCTATATAAAAACTCTTCTCTACTACCAATATTAAGCTTTGCTTTACCAGATTTCACTATAATAGGATATTCAAGAGATAGGGAGGCTTCTGCAATTATTTCCGGTTTTAGGCAATGCTTTTCTTTCGCAACTTCAAATACGGCTAACCAATAAATTTTTCCTTTTTTCAGTTGAATTTTAGAAGCGCAAAGTTTGATTTGGCCGGCTACTACCTGTTCCAGCAAGCTTCGTTTATCCGTATAATCCTTCCCTAAATAGGTTTTAAAAGGAATAGAAAATAAACGAAAGCAAAATGCTTTTTTTTCTTTTTTATAGGATAATCCATGAATCCCTATCGTTCCAAATGGAAAAGGAATATCCCTTCTATAATTTGCTAGCGAGCGCTCTCCCCTCCTATATTGCACCAAGTTTTTACTGAAATTATTCATGATATTATAATTCATATAGGCTAAAATGTTGGTTGGGACCTCACCTTTAAAACGATCGGATACCACCCGGTAGGTACAATTGCTCCTGGAACGATTAAGCATGCCATCTTCAGCTTTCTTATCATCTACCAGCCTATATTTTATCCCTTCAGATAAATAAAAAAAATCCTTAATCATTTCCTGAATATACTGGTGGGTAACAATAAGGTTACCCGCCCTATAGCTTCGATTCTGCCAACGGTATAGGGTATCAAGAGCCTCTTTTCTTTCTTCTTTGGTAGGGGCGTCCACTAGCAACTGGATTTTTCGGGTGAGTTTTATAGTTTCTTTTCCCATGATTAAGCCGATTGTTGTTGTTGGTGTTTTTCCTGTAGCAACCTATAGGCGGCCATAAATTCTTTATGGACTTCTTTTTGAGATAGTTGCAGTTCTTCAGCAATTGCCGTAAAGGAATACTGCTTTTCATTACGCAGTTGTAATACCTTTTCCTGCTCCTCTGTCATCTTGCCCTGTAGTTTTACCGTAACCACCTGTTTGGGTTTGGTTTCCAAATCGTTCCCTTGATGGATAATTTTTTTAATATCCTCGATCGCTCTTTTCACCTCGTTACTGGTGTAGGTAATACTGGTTCCCATAACCTGGGCAATGTTTTTATATTGAAAACCGTATTTTATGCAGAGTTCAATGAGACGACGTCTTTCAGCACTTAACAACGGAAAGACACGGCTTATCCGATCAAAGGCTTTCTGGTCGGCCTCCTGATCCTGAAAATGCATATCTTCTGACTCCGGGTCAAATCCATGCATATATTCCTGATAGCCTGGAAAAAACTCCAGTCTGTTCATATTCCGGTGAAACCTATTCCTTGGGCGGCAATAGTAATAGATACACTGCCGTTTCATGACATACAGAAGGAAGAAGAGAATATGTTTAGGATCTTCTATATGATCTCTTTTTTCCCATAATTTAAGGAACGTATCCTGAAGAATGTTCTCAATAACAAATTCATCTTTAATTAAATTCTTCCCCATCCAAAAGAGTTTTTGGCGATATCTGGCATAAATAAACTCCATAGCATCGGGATGCCCTTCTTTTAAAAGTTTAAACTCACGTTCCATAGCCAATAGGTTTAAATGTTGGATCGGATCTTCGAATGGATACTGTATTAATAACTAATACGAGTCTTTCGGTATGGTCTATAATTTTCATGGTATGCTGTGGTTTTTGTTTGTTTTTATCTAGTTCGAAACCATAGGCCTTCCCAAATTGCCGATAAACAAGTGGGAAAGGCTATGAGCTTAAGGGAAGGCTTTCTGGCTTCTAGCCTAGACTAAATGGCTAATTCATTAAACGGTGGTTTGTTTCTTCTTATAGGTTTGGTTATACCAGGTTATTCTAATTTTTCTTCTTAATATGATTTTTCCTTCTAATTGGTTAAAATAATAATTAGCAAATAGGATATGAAAATTCCTTACATGTAAGCTTATATAATTCGAATATAGTAAAAAAATTAAAAAGGATACATATATGTATCCTTTTTTTATATTAGAAAATGGGACTTTTAATCCGATGTCAGATAAAAAGCTCATACAAGAGAAGAAAGCACTAGGATTAAGAATTTCTGAACTCAGAAAAAAAGTCATCAATCCAGAAACAAATAAGCCTATTTCGCAAGAAGAATTAGGATTAAGAACAGGAAATGCAAAAAAAACAATTGGAGAAATTGAACGAGGAAATACAAATCCTACTTTTGAAACATTATTTAAGATAGCTAAGGAACTAAAAGTAGAAGTATTCCAGTTATTTAATAACGAATAAAATTAAGGCTTAAAGTAATTATTACTTTAAACTGATAGTATCTTAATAAGATAAGATCTCAAAATATTGGAGTTCTATTAAAGAAATATTAAACTTGTGTAATTTTTCTACCCTACTCATTAATTTTCTAATACTTTATTCAATAAACTGAAGGTGATTGATCCAATTTATTACGATAATGCTTCAACTACAAAAGTTGATCATCGTGTTATAAAAGAAATGCTTCCTTATTTTTCGGAATTATATGGTAATGCTTCGAGCCAACACGAATTTGGGAAAATTGCAAAAAAAGCTATTGAAAAATCTCGACGTCAAGTGTCTAGTCTTCTGAATTGTTTCGAGGACGAAATCATTTTCACATCAGGTGCAACTGAATCCATCAACCTCGCATTGAAAGGATTTGTCGAAGCCAATTCTTGTAAGGGGAATCATATAATTACCGTTAAAACTGAACATAAGGCTGTTTTAAATACTTGCGAGTATTTAGAAACAAAAGGCATAGAAGTAACATATCTTGATGTAGATAAAAATGGCTTAATTGATTTAGAAGATTTAAAAACCAGTATTCAAGAAAACACTTTCCTTATTTGCATAATGTGGGTGAATAATGAGACTGGTATAATTCAGCCAATCAAGGAAATTGGCAAAATCGCCCAATCAACCAATATCACCTTCTTTTCAGATGCGACTCAAGCTATAGGAAAAATTCCTGTGGATCTTCAAGAAATTTATGTTGACATGCTTTGCTTTAGTGGACACAAATTATATGGTCCTAAAGGAATAGGAGTTCTATATAAGAAACCTGAAATTGAGATTACTCCACTTATTCATGGAGGAGGACAAGAAAAAGGTCTAAGAGGAGGCACTTACAATAGCCCATTAATTATTGGACTTGGTAAAGCTTGTGAAATAGCGAAGTCTGAATTTAAAGAAAATTTTCTCTCCTTAAAAACTAAAAAGGAAGAACTGGAAAAACATTTTACGGCAAATGCAATCGGCATAGTGAATTTTAAGGATATTGAAACAGCTCCTCACATTCTTAGTATTACTTTAAATAATTTTGAAGCCGATGAATTTTTAATGATGAAATCCAAAGAATTTTTAGCATCTACCGGTAGTGCTTGTAATTCTGAAATTATCCAACAATCTCACGTTTTAAACGCATTAAAAATAAAAAATGCAGAAAAAGTACTTAGGATCAGTTTCTAATAATAGTCAGAAGATAAAAATTAATGATCTTTTAAATCATATCCCACAGGGTAGAAAATTAACTTACCTCGGTAAAGATTTCATAGAGGGTATATCAAAATATCATGAAATATTTTCTACCGATGATATTGATTTAAATGAAATATTAATATCGGAATTCCCTAATATTATATATAATAAAAAACTTATAAATGATTTAAAGTTATTCAATAAAAATCTTATTGATCAAATAACTCAGGACGTTATTCAAATCCATTCAGAACAATTATCCGATAATAAGTTGAGAGATTGTCTAATAGATTATTATGATTTAAAATTACCTGAGACACCAACTATAGAATACAAGCTTCAATTAAATTCTGAATGCGACACAACTTTACATGATTACCAAGAAAGAATTCGACGTAAAGTTATAAACTTAATATATAGAAATAAGAAGAAATTTCTTATTCATATGCCGACAGGTGCAGGTAAAACTAGGACTGCAGCAGAAATAATTATTGATTTTATACGATTGCATTCCAGTTTCACACTATTAAATGAAAAGCTTAAAATCTTGTGGGTAGCCCAGTCAGAAGAACTATGTATACAAGCATATGAAACCTTAAAATCTATATATAATAAAAAAGGCACTAATAATATTTCCTTTGGTCATTTTTACGGTCATCATAATATCAACCCAAGTATTTTAGACGATTCGGCAATAATTTTCACATCTATTCAAAAATTACTTATTAATTACAAAACTCCGATATGGGAAAAAATTAGAAATGATAATTACTTGGTAGTTGTAGATGAAGCCCATAGATCTATTGCATCTCAGTGGATCAAGGCCCTAGATTATTTCGTCCAAAATAATGCCGTAAATCTAATTGGCCTTACAGCTACGCCAGGATCAGGCTCAAAAGATGAATCGGTAAAAAATTATGGATTGTCTAAGTATTACGATAACAATAAAATTACTTTAATGGATGAATACTATTCAACCATTGATAAGCCTATAGATTATTTGGTTAAACGCAAATTTTTAGCAAAAATAGAGAGAAACGATATTGTGTCTCAAACTTCGATCAGTAATGGTATTTCTGATTTTCAAGGAGGAAGATTTAAATTTAAAAAATCCACCCTTAAAACATTAACTAAAGATCCAAAAAGAAATGCTAGTATCATAAACATAATCAAGGAACATGTAGAAAAAAATGAAAAAATTTTAGTTTTTACATGTGGCCTAGACCATAATAAAATTTTGAAAACTATACTAAAGTATAACGACATAGTTTCAGAAATCATTGACCAAGGCACCAAAAACAGGGAGGCTATCATTTCTGATTTTCGAGATGGAAACTTGAATGTACTATTAAATTATGGTGTTTTAACGACTGGATTTGATGCACCCAAGACTAATGTTTGCATTATTGCTCGCCCAATAGACTCAATTGTAATGTATTCTCAAATGGTAGGTAGAATTTTGAGGGGACCCTACAACGGAAAAGGTAATAGTCAAAACACATTATATACGATTAAGGATAACTTAAATCATGGTGATTATGACGATTTATTTAACTCATTTAATAATTTTTGGAGATAATGATTGAAACAAAAGTACGCCGTCCGCTAATGGGTACGGCAAATATTTTAGACCTACAAAATAACGGATATAAAAACTCAGTATATGCTATCGCTGAGATAATAGATAATAGCATCCAGGCAGGTGCGGACAATATTGATGTTATAATAGTTAATAACACAAATAAAAGCTCATCCACAATTTCTGAGTTGTTAATTGTAGATAACGGAGAAGGTATGGATAGAAATACCTTTGACAAAGCCTTAATGATGAATAGTGGAACAAGAGGAGGTGCAAAAAAGGGATTGGGGAAATACGGTCAAGGTCTACCCAATGCATCAATATCCCAAACACAAAGAGTAGAGGTTTACACCAAAAAAGATTCAAAGTTATTATATAACTATATAGACCTAAATGAAATTCACTTAACTCAAGAACCATATCTACCCGAAGTAGAAGAATCTAATTCGATTGATATTGAATTGTTCCATAAAACAGACTATAAGCTTTCAAACACGGGTACAATTGTTAGGTGGGTGGATCCTAACAACATAAGACCTAAAACTATTCGATTATTAGTTGAAAACATTAATCGTCTAGCGGGAAGAATTTTCAGATATTATTTATCTGGTTTTCAAAGTAATAATGAGCAATTAACAAAAACTAAATTGAATGTTTTAGTTTATGATTTTAATGGAAAAAATTATGATTTAAACTTGGCTCAATCCATTCGAGAGGTAAAACCTTTTGATCCAATGTTCTTGATGCCAAATACGCAAATGGAGGATGAATTTAAAAATTTCAATCATCCAACGAATAAACTTTTAGGAAGAATTGAGGAAAAAGAATTTGAAATTGAAATTCCAAATTCTCATAATCAATTAGAGAAAGTCAAAACAAAGGTTGAGATCGCCTTTTCACACGTCAAGCTAGAGGAAAGATATAGAGAAACTATTCATAATCCAGGAGACACTAGCTTTGGAAAAACTTACAAAAAGCGTAATATTCCATTCACAAGAGGATATAACAACATTTCTATAGTTAGGGCTAACAGAGAGATTGATAATGGGGATTATGGATTTATTGGAGATGTCTCTGACCAGACTTTAAGATGGTGGTCAGTCGAGATCAAAACAGAACCAGTTTTAGACACCATAATTGGTATAGACAATAAAAAGCAGCAAGCTTCTAATATTAAATTTCTTGATGCAGATGAAGAGAATGATAGTCATGAAATACTTACCTGGATTTCAGAAACTATCTCTAACAATATATCTACATTAAAAAAGGAGATAAATTCACAATACCATCAAATAAATAATAAAGAAAAGGGAGGAAAAAAAGGTGACATTGATAAGACCCCTATAGGTCCTACAGAACCTGGTCATGACGAAAAACCTGAAGAGAAACCTACAGATAAGAATAAACAATTTCTATATGATTGGATTAAAGAAAGATATGAAAGCCTTACTAGTAAAGAAATCGAATCACGAGTAAATTGGGCCTTAAGTATCAGTGACAAATATATATTTGTTTATTCCGATTTAGGTGAAACAGACCTATATTCATTTACAAATATTCCGGGTATAGCGACTTTGATTGAAATTAATTATAATCATCCTTTTTACATTTACTTTATATCTAAATTAGAAGATGACACTAGTAAACCTGAAAATTTAAAGAAACTTAGGTCAATACGGCTATTGATTTGTTCTTTGGTTAAAGCAGAGATATCAAACAAATCAGATGACCGAAATATTACCAAATATCTCAAAAAATTTAAAAATACATTATCAATATCTTTAGATGATTACATTGAAGATTTATTTATAGAATAATTATATAATTTATGCCTAGCCCGAGAAGCTTCAGTATAAAGCTTCTCGGGTTTATTTTTTTCATCGATTAGATGCGAATCCAAAATAAATACTATATCTGCCTCCAATCCTTTGAAAGTATTTATTGTTGTATAGTTTATAGTGTTTTTTTGAAACCTAGCTTTGTTATCCAAAGACCTCAATGGTAGTTCATCTATAGTATCCAATTCTGAAATAGAGCTATCTGCCTTCTTAGAATTCAAAAGAATAAGAATTTGTGCAGGATCAATATTCTCTTGTTTTAATAGAGATGAAATTTCATCCCGCAAAAACCTCAAATTTTCATCTTTATCATTAAATGATCTTATTTCTACTTTCGAACCAATTGGGGTTTTCTCAAAATATTCTATTTCAGACCCTGAATGCTTAGAAAGATATTTAATAATATTCTGCGTATTTCGACAATTTTCAGGTAATTCATAATGAAAGAAATTAATAGAATTAGGTATAGTAGAATAGTGCTTAAATATATTTTGCATTGCATCTAAAAAGATAAATTTTTTTCCCTCATCTTTAATCTGATTGAATAATATCTCGTACCAAAATTCTTTAAAATCTTGACCTTCATCTATGATTAGAACATCAAACTTTTGCTCTCCAAGATTTATATACTCCTCTAATTTCATCGGAACCTCAAGATTCCAGAACTCTTCTTCCTTACTTGAATTTTCACTCCACCAATCAGGATCAAATTTCTCAATAATGTTTCTTGCGAACGAATGGAAAGTTTTCACCTCTAAACCCTCTTGATTCCTATCAAACTCATATCTAATTTTATTCGCAAGTGTTCGATTAAAACATAAAAAAAGTACAGTTTTACCATCCGCTAGAAAATCCTTTGCTAAGGTCTTTGCAACTATAGTTTTACCAGATCCAGCTGGCCCTTTTGTCACAATATTTTTATTGGATGTGGCTCGTTGGAATAAACCTAATTGATAATCCGTAAGCTCAACAAATCTTTGTTCATCGTATTTTATCCTGGTACTTAAGATTTGAACAAAACCGATTCCTCGTAGCAACAAGCTTTTAAATTTTTCATATTGCCATTTCCTTACCCCATTTCTTGACGGATTCTGCTGCTTAATAAAATCAAAAAGGTACGGTAAAGAATCTGCTATATAGTGTAGCTGGTCTTGATCAATTAATTGATCTTTATGAATGGCACTGGGTAAAGAATTTTTATTGGCAATTGAACAATCAGGAAAGCATAAACCCCAACCAACGGGCATATCAGTAATTAAACTTTTATAATTATTGGCAAGAGAATGCGCAGCTGAACTTGCTTGAGAGTCTGGTCTTTTATTCATTCGTTGACTATTTTGATACCATTTATCCGAAACCCCGTCATAATTGATCATTCCTCCTTTTACCTCTAAACAAACAATTGACTTACAAGGATCTGCTATTATAAAATCGATTTCGAATTCAGATTTTTTACCAACTCCATCGGTTACAAATCGCTTAGAGTAAAAGACATCGTATTTTTCAGAAATACTTTTTAATCTCTCAAAAACTTTCTTTTCAGAAAATTCATTATTTCTTTCTTCCGGAAAAAATTCTGGATAAATCATTTATTATAGATATTTTTATTAAAACAAACCGTCCGAATGTTATATATCAGTGGAACTAACCTAGAATCTAGCGCGATAGAATTCGTTGATTCTAATGAAAAAGTTACTATTTTTTCAGCTTATATAAAACTAGATGAAATTAAAAAAATTAACAGATCTAAAAATGTAAAACGAATCATTGTGAGATGGGAAATTCTTGACCTTTGCAAGGAAGTTTCTGATCTCGAAGTTTACGATTATTGCCAGGAAAATCAAATTGCACTATTCAGAAATACACGTCTACATATGAAAGTAATGTGGAATGACAATGGTTCCGTATTATTTGGTTCTGCAAACATAACAAACAAAGGTATTGGTGAAAACGGAAGGTTTAATTATGAGCTAAATGGTTTAAAGGAAAAAATCGAATTTAATACCATTAAATATTTCAACCAAATCTTAAAAGAGAGCCAGTATTTAAATGATAGTCTATATTCCAAAATAGCAGCGCAGGTTGAAAAGATTGGCAAAATTGAAGAGCCTCAAGAGCCATATATTATAAAAAGTCTTGAAGAAAAACTTCAAAATAAATTCTTACTGTCCGATTTGCCAATGAGCAGAACAGTCGATAATCTTTATAACACTTATTCGCGCCTAGAAAACTCAACTAATGAGGAATTATTATACGCTGCACATGATTTAGCACTATATGAATTACCTGACAGTTTGGATAGAAATAATTTTGATCAATTATTAGGATTAAAATTCAATTCTCATCCATTCATCATTGCTCTTAAGCAAAATATTGCAGAAGAACAATCTATGAGATATGGTAGTGTCTTACGATGGATTCAAACCAACACTACAACTGTCCCAACTCCCCGCAGTTGGGAATTGAAAAAAGAACTTATCGTAAATATTTTATACGATTGGATTTGCCATTTTGATAAAAACTTCACCTATTCAAAGCCACGACATAGTGAAGTGATATTTTATATTGGTAACGAAGAGCATGAATTTAAAAATGAAAAATCAGGCATCGCTAACTTTATTAGAAGATTAAAACGAGATAAAGCCAGAGGAAAGATTGCGCCACATCAAATTATCCTACTTCTTAGCTTATACAGGATTTATAATGAAAACAGAGAGATAAAAATTTCAATAGATGAATTGAAATATAAATTTGAAAAAGCCTGGAATGAAAATATAGAACCTCATTCATCCAATAACCCCAATATTGTAATGCCGATAAAAGCGTTTTACAGAAGGAACTACATTAGTTTAATTCCTAGAACAGAAGACATTTTGAGTATTCGAAATTACAGCGATCTAAATTCAATATATAAATATATTAAGTTGGAGGAACCATTAATTAGTCTTATACCATTAAAAAATTTTGAGGAGATAGTTTATAAACACATATAGATGTTACAACTATATAAATCCCTTCAAATATCTAATGGCATCCTCTAAGGAATCTAATATTATATTTGAAGATTCATGACATATGGCAAAGTATCTCTCAAATTTCTTATCTCTTGGAGATCTTTCATCTATCAATATTATCAATTTATTTTTGGCTTTTGCATAACCAATTTCTAAAGCCAAACCATAACCAGAAGGATTATCTTGACTCATATATCCAAGAAGTATATCGCATTTTTCAACATGAAATAAATCCCAATTAGTATATTCAGTGGGGTTTTCTAGATCGTGTTTAGCTGGATTAAAAATAAAAAAATCGTTTCCAAGATTATTAATAACTTTTTCTTGCCACTCTCCTTTGAAACCACCAGCTAAATAAATTTTGTTTTGCATTAATTTAAATTTGAAAATGGAATTCTTTGTGAAATTGATCGAAACATTCTTTTACTATTGCCTAATAAAGGTATTAAGCCTAAAAAGATAAAGTATAATACCAGATAGCTTTTTTCTATTTTTATGATTTGTATTTCCGTTCCTATCCAAAATAGAGTTAATTGAACTAAGGCAATAAAGCATACCAACATCAAAATTGTTGAGACATGATCGAAAACAGACGATCTGAACATAAAAGTATAAACCTTATCATCCATTTCAGGATTTCGTGACATTAAAATATTTCTCATCTCATTAATTTTCATTTGATCAACATTCTCATAACCTTCATTTTTTAAAAAAGTTTTTGCAGATTCTATTGTTGAAGATTTTAAAAAACTTAATTCCCAATACCTGCTATGCTTAGATCCGATATAACTATTGAATCTTTGTTTCGCTCTCTCATTATTCAAATTCGAATCAAATTTCCTTTTTAAAAAATCGACTATAATATCTTGATTCCTTACCTTAAAAATGGTTAAAGAATAGACAACAAAACCTAAGCAATAGGATAATACGACTATTAGACTAGGCATAAATAACTCCCAGTTGAAAAGAAAATTATTGTCCCATATCAATCCTGGTACTATAATGAAGTTGAACATTAGAATTAGTAAAAAACCTGGAATTAGATAACCAATTATATCCCAGATAAATTCCTTTAATGAACTAATTATATCTCCCATTATTTATTGCAATTAAATAAAGCAACTGGCGCACCCTTCTCCTTCGGCTTGTAAAATTTCATCTTGCCAAGAAGAATTCGTTCTAGACCTTTTCTCTTGACGTAAGGTTCTTAGGTAATGCTCCTTTTTAATTGCTTTCACTCTTTCTGGCTTTCTTAGCTCTTCCAAAGTTTCTTCTGCCCATGCATATCCTTCTTTTTCATATTCCACCGCCTTATCATATAGTTCAGGATGTTGCTCTAACAACCAAACCCACTCAATCTTTTGCTGGTAGAAACAAAAGAAACATCCGGATCTACTCCGGGAGTAAGTTCCAGTTTTAATTTCTCCATCAATCTCAACTTGGTATTCAATTGGCTTGTAATAAGCAGGAATACCTACACCACTATCCTCTAAAAGCTTAAAAATATCTTCAATACCTAAGTTATCGGAATTATCAACTAAAGGAAACTCATCTAACTGACCAATAGGATAGTCGGTAGTTTTTAAAAATTCAAATACTACCTTATTAAACGCTTTTACATCAGCATCTAAAAGTGCATTTAATTTCTGTTTTTGAGTAAATTGAACCGAAATAGGTTGCTCAACATAGGCTAATATATTTTCTAAGAGCCCAGAGGTAGAAACATTGTTTTTGTAATATTTGACAATCTGTTCAATGTTTGAATTTGAAAGGACCTTTTTAATTACATCTTCGCTCCAAATGTTTTTTCTAAAAGGGAAGATGGTCTGTATATTCTCTTTCTTGGAAATATAACCTTCACGATTTTCATCTCCACGGATCCCTACATATGAAATGGTTGGCGTATCTCCTACTTCATCCTCAAACGGCTTTAGTTTCATTTTTTTTGTACACCACCTAGCCATAGGTGAAGGCAAATACCCCCCATATAAAGCTAGAAAGTGATCGAAAGGATTTTTGAGAGGTGAGTTTTCCTCATTCATTGACTTATACAACTTAATATTCTTACCAAGTTTAGAATTCAACTTTTTTATTAAGTCATAAGTTTCTTTTAACTCCTTTCCAGTGTCACAAGTATAATATTCAATATCCAATTGAGGATAATTTTTACTCATGTAAATTGCAAGAGCGGCACTATCTTTCCCTCCAGATATTCCTAAAACGTGATTTACTTTTCCCATATTAGACTTCCATATTTTTGGATAGTAATTCAATCAAAACTTCTTTTCTTTTTTTAGACTCAAGATTTTCGATCAATTTATCGATATCTGTCTTAATTCTGCTTAATATATCAGAATCACTACTATTTTGATTTACAATAAGTTTTTCTTCTATTGGCTTTCCAGTTTCATTGTAGAAACGAAAAGAAAATAATTTCTCTTGATTAGATGCTTTGTTAAAAGAGTGAATTTCTCCCGCCTTAATTAGACCATCACATAGATCTTCGATGGTTTTCAATAGCAATGGCTCTTCTTCGTCAATTAGTTCATCTATATTTTTCCCTAAGGCAACATCTGCCACAGATTTTAACCAACTTGCTCGATCATCTAAAGGAGAAATTAATCGTTTGTAAAATATATTTTGAATTTCTCCAAGCGTATTTGAATCTACATCTGCAAGCTTAGAAAAAATTTCTTCCTTATACTTTTCGAAAACTTCACTTTTACAATAGAATGAAGAAATGATCGTCTTCTCAATTCTATTTAACAATTCTCCATAAGAATTACGTAGCTCCCGAATAGCATCTTGAATTTGTTTGGAAAAACTTTCCAAAACTTTCTCATCTTCCTTGATCGACATTCCATGATAACCTAAAGCTTCCGGAAATAAATTGAAAAGCGCATCTTCTGGATCTTTTGCATCAACTATTGCTTTTCTTAAAGCAATGGCCTTATTCGAAAGCTTCATTGTTTTCAAAGAATAACTATTTAACCCTCTTTGAAATCTCAAAAAATTACTAAAAATAGAAAGGAATACCGATTGTGTTCCTTTATCTTTTAAATTATCCCCTTGGACAATTTCCTTATAGCTCTCTAAAAGATTCACCTTTAATCCTGAAACATCATAACTTTTGATCAAGAAGTTTTCTGGCTTCTTATGAATTAAATCTAGTACATCTTCATCTAAATAAGGTATATAACCTCCATCAATATGAAACAGAGCAAAATCCTCCTGCTTTGCGATTAAAAATGTAGGTAACCAAAAGTCAATCAAACCTTTTTTTAGCTTAAAAGGAGGCTCCATTAATAAATCGAGTAACTCATTTAAGTTCCGTTTGTTAGCAAGAGTTGACTTTAGGAACTTCTCACTCTCATTCCAAAGCACATAAAGATTTGAATCATTTTCAGGTGCAGATAATTCATAATAGCCTAAATTCTCGTTTTTCTTATGTATTCCAGATTTCTTTAACAAGCTTATATAAATAGCTTTTTCAGGCGGAAATTTAAAATCTTCAAAACCAAGCTTTTCTTTCGAACTCGAACTTAATAAAGCTCTAATGAAGTTTTTCCTCGCTGCATTAATTGGAGCACTTAAATACTCTTTGTTAATTAATTCATTTTTGAGCACTGGAGCTTTAGAATAAATTTCATCACAAATCTCTGCCAACCATTTATATAATCTTTGCTTGTTTGACACCTCCTCTAATTGGCCCATGTGAATCCAAACATTAATTTCTTTTTCAAACATTTGGCTCACCACCAATGATTCTAAATTATTGAGATGGAATTGCCTTTCATCATTCAATAATTTTAAAGCATTTTTATCTTCTTGATGTTTTTCAAGCAAAAGATCAAATTGCTTGATCTTGAAAAGTTCATCTTTAATCTGGGCAGAATTATTGTAAACAACGAAAATATTCCCGGGTTTGGTCTTAGAAACCTTAAGAAGTTTTTTTACATCAACCTCTTCAAAAATTAAGTTGATATAACCATCAATGGCTCCAACAGCTGGTTTCACATCATTTATCTCTTCACTTTTAGTTAATCGATATTCGAAAAATCTAGGAGTTCCTTTATCGAAGGTATACTTCTTAACCAATTCAATAGGATAATCTATAAGATTACCTATCTCATCACTAACTGAAAAATTTGGATTAATTTCCTTTCCAATAGAAATTAATTCTTGCTCTAGGTCAATATCGGTTCCCTCTAAAAAATTCAGCTTTTTACTATGCTTATAGAATCTTATAATAGAAGCCGATAATAATTTCTCTACAACTTCAGTAATATCAACATCCTTTGTTAGTCTAAAATATTCTATTAAAAACTTTCTATCGAAACGCCCTCCAGCTTTCGCAAAAATATTCACTAAGCCAATCGTTTTTATTACTTCTGTTGCTACTGAATAATCAGCCTCAAAAATTAATTCCGCTCTTTCTAAAGCCCTAAATGAAGAATACCATTGTGGCCGATGAGGATTCTCTGGGCTATTGATTTCTGCTGGCATGGTGTGTACTAGATATTCAAAAACCTTTGAGACCGGAAAGAAACCTCCCTTCTGCTTTCTAATAGCATACTTAGAATCATCGTTCAAGAAAGAAAATAATGATCGCTCATTTTGTCCATAACGTTGTAGAGAATTAACTAACACGTTTGTAGACAACCAATCTAAAGGAAATAGTGATTCAGTTAGATCAGAATTAACGCTTGAATTAACCAAACCCGATTCTTGAATCAATGAATTTAATTTTTTAAAATTGCTTTTGAGTTTAACAGGTAGTTTAAACTCATCTAATTTCTTACTAGCAAAAAATATTAATTGCTCTACTGGTTCATTAAAGATTAGATCTACAAATCTACCTCTTACCTTTTCCCATTCTAACTTATCTTGGTTGGATAAATTTTTACCATATGAGGAAAAGGTCTGATGAAGAGTGATTATGAAATAGGATTCAAAATTTTCATCATTAGTCCACTCTGAAATTTGTTGAAGTAAATAAAGTTCGTCTAATGCATTATTTCTTGAAGCGTTTTCTAAAAACTTCCCAAACTCATCAACAACTAATACAAAACCGAGCTTCTTTTCATGAGCTTTATCTCTTTTTTTTCTTAAGGAAGTTAAAATATTATCACTAGTAATATTCTTCAATTTTAAAGCCTTAGAGATCGCTTCCGAAAACGGCTCATTACTACCAACCATTTTAACAACTTGATAACCTTCTATATCTTTGCTCGACTCGAAATTAGCAAAGAATAGTTTTTCATTATTTAGATTTTTCTCTAGAGCCCAAAGGAAGGTAGATTTTCCAGTACCATAGTTTCCAATTAAGTTAAAAGACTTACTTGCCCCATGATTATATATGAAAATTCTTTCGAATATTTCTTTTGTATTCGGAGTAACAATATATTCTATATCCTTCTCCTCATCTCTAAGTATATTAGTTGAAATATTAGCTATGTAACTCATAATGCTTTCTCAAAAGGTTGATCATAAAATTTTCAGAGTAATCTTTAAATTGAATTTGTCTTACTCCTGCATCATCTTTATAGACAAATTGAGAATAAGCATCACACAGTTTATCTATCATGATTTCTAAACCTTCTATTGATAAACACAAATAAGAGGCAATTGTCAACCGAATTTTATCAAAATTTACAACCGCTTCATTAGGAAACTCATTTAAAAGACAGTAACCGAAAATTTCAGGTGTTAAAGAAGAATGAAAACTCCTGTTAATACGATAAACGAACTCATTATTCTCATTCCTCCTATTCGTATTTAAAACTAAATTAAGGGCAAGTAAAGGAGTATTAAAATCATCCTCCACAGTTTTTATATTTTTTTTGGGAGCAACGTAAGTTTTAATAAAAACTTTAAAATCGGAATTTAAAGTTTTATCTGTAACTGATTTTTGATTGTTTCTTTCAATTTCTCGGTGTAGGAAAGATTTTATCTGAGTTTCAGAAAATTCTAAACTCGCCTTGTCTGAAAAATAGTCACGAAATATGAAGGGAAAAATAGACGCATACCCAGTAGAACATAAGTAGTACTGCATTAACCATAAAGATCCCTCATTTTCCAAATAAGGATCCAATTCTAATTCTTTAAATAGAATATTTGCCAGTCTACCTTTTTCATTTTGATCATCATCAATAACATTAAAAGCCTTCATCCAATGTAAAATTGAACGCACCATATTTTTACCTACTCCTAACTCAGGGATAGCTGCATTACTTTTAAAATTTGAGATACCACCATCAAAACCCAGCCTATCATTCTTATTATCAATTAGTTCCAAACCCTTTAATAACCACTGTTCACGACAATGAAATGTATCATGACCCGAGAAGCGTAAATTTGGCATAAAAATAAATTTTATTGCAATTTACATTTTAAATGGAGACATGTCTCCATTTACTTAAACCTTTTTATTCACAAATCATCAATTACGGATTATTTCCATGTAAAAATAGGATTATTTCCAATAAAAATACAATCAATTAATAATTAAATATACTTGATCGATATTATGTTGAATCAAATATTGATATATCGAATTTGATATTAAATACCTTGTTTTAATATCAAATTTTATTTATATTCAATCTGCGTGCAAATTGCGTGCAAATAAAAAAGCTTCAGAACATAGAATGCGCTGAAGCCTTGATTTTACTGGTGGTCCCACCTGGGCTCGAACCAGGGACCCCTTGATTATGAGTCAAGTGCTCTAACCAGCTGAGCTATAGGACCAGTCCATAATTTTACTTATGGGTGCGCAAATTTAGATAAATCTCTGTTATGTGCCAAACATTTTTTTAAATTAGTGGATACCTAACATTCAATCCTTTGAAGATAAAGCACTTCCTTTAAAAATTTACTCTATTTCTTGGCAAAGCTCGATTAAAACTCCGTTGGCATCTTTGGGATGTATAAAGGCTATCAACTTATTATCCGCGCCCTTTTTCGGTTCTTCATTTAAAAGTCGAAAACCTTTATTTTTTAGCCTAAGTATCTCAGATTGGATATCATCTACCGCAAAAGCGATATGATGCATGCCTTCCCCTCTTTTCAAAATAGATTTTGCAATCGCACTATCGGCTGAAGTTGCTGCTAATAATTCGATCTTACTTTCTCCTATTTCAAAAAACGAAGTATTTACGCCCTCAGCTAAAACCGCTTCAGTTTTATAATTTTGCTTTCCCATTAAAGCTTCATAAGTTTTATTGGCCGCTTCTAGATCACTAACGGCAATACCTATATGTTCAATCTTTTTCATTATAAATTATTTAAAATCCATCCTAATTTCAGTAAGTTTACTAAGAGCAACTCAATGAGGAATTTAATTAATAAATTACTTTTTATACTGAGACATCCATAAGCACATGCAATCTCAATTATCGAGCAAAGATTCAACTAAAATAATTATTCTTATCTTCAATAAATCTACAGCTAAGTTTAAAGTACTATTTTTGCAACATGGAAACAAATAGACAGAAAAAAATAGGAGGCGTACTGCAAAAGGATCTGGCCGAAATTGTAAATAATTTTTTAAGAGATGCCGGAATTAATGGAATTTTAATTTCTGTTTCTAAAGTTAAAGTAACAACAGATCTTAGTATAGCCAAAGCATACCTTAGTGTTTTTCCGCAAAAACATGCCGAGGAGATTTTAAAAGAATTAAACGAAGTAAAGTATAAGATAAAGCATGAGATGGCGATGCGTACCAAAAATCAGTTACGCAAAATGCCAGATTTGAGCTTTTTTATAGACGACTCTTTAGAATATATTGAAAATATAGATAAATCACTACAAGGCAAGGAAGACCCAATTAACAATCCAGATCTTTTGGAGCGTAGGAAAAAGTCGTAAACTTGAGATTCCCTTTATACATCGCCAAGCGTTACCTGTTTTCTAAAAGCAGCAATAATGCAATTAATATAATCACCATTATTGCAGCTATTGGTGTTTTTGCTGGTGCTTTTTCTCTATTTATTGTTTTATCTGGATTTTCTGGCTTACGGGAATTTAGTCTTGCTTTCTCTAATGAATTTGATCCTGACTTAAAAGTTATTCCAAAAAAAGGAAAAACGATTGCTTTTTCTAAAACAAAAGAAGCAGATTTTAATAAAATTGAAGGTATAGCCAATTATACAAAAACAATTGAAGAGCGGGTTATTTTAGAATATCAGGAAAAGACAGCCTGGGCATTTATAAAAGGTGTGGATGAGCGTTACCAACAGGTCACACAAATCGATAGTTCGGTAGATGGTACTTGGTTTACTTCTTCCGAGCCTCAGGTGGTGATTGGCGCAGATATTTCCAGAAAATTAAATCCCGGAATATTTAATTATAATCACTTAATGCGATTGATAGTTCCCAAACCGGGGAAAGGACAAGTTACCAATCCTACTGATGCATTCAACCAAAAAAATGTTATCGTAAGTGGGATCTACAATATCAATTCAGACCTCAACGGAAAATACGTTTTTTCTAATATTAGTTTTGCCCAAAGTCTCCTAAACTTAGATGAAAATACATATAGTGCCATAGAAATTAAAATGTCTGCGGAAGCTGATGAAGAAATTCTAAAAGAGAATATTCTGAAGTTTTTTGGCGATAATGTTGAAATTAAGACTCGTGCTCAATTAAATGAAGTACTCTATAAAATGCTGAATACCGAGAATTTGGCGGTTTATTTAATTTTCACCCTCGTCCTAATTATCGCGCTTTTCAACGTTGTGGGATCGATTATCATGGTGATCTTAGATAAAAAAAATAATATAAAAACACTGCAAAGTTTGGGTGCAACTCCTAAACAAATAAAGAATATCTTCTTTACGCAAGGCATGTTGATGTGCACTATTGGTGGTGGAATCGGACTTTTGTTTTCTCTTATTCTTATCTACCTGCAAATGCAATTTGATTTGGTAATGATCACTCCAAGCCTTCCTTACCCTGTAAGTATCGAGATTAGTAATATTTTAACAGTTATTCTTACGATAGGAATTTTAGGATTATTTGCTTCTTTTTTGGCTGCGAGTAGAAGCAAAAAAGCACTAGCGGAATAGTTAATAATATAAGCTTACGGTTAACATTTAGAAGAAAAACCACCGCTTTCAGCTTTTAACAAAAAAGACCAGTAAATTATACAATATTAATCTTCCCTAGTCTATCTTTTATTCTCTACATTCTAATCTATCAGTGGAGATCTAATTTTTTATTACTAGCCAAACTCGTAGCCCGCAAAATCTCTCTCTACTTCATCAAAAGCTTTAAAAACATCAACAGAGTCATCGCTGGTAACCATTTTCATACGATATTCCTTAAAATGAGGAATTCCCTTAAAATAGTTAGTATAATGCCTTCTAGTTTCAAAAACACCAAGCTTCTCTCCTTTCCAATCTATAGACATCTGTAGGTGTCTTCTCGCAGCTTCTACACGCTCCTGCAATGTTGGTGGCGCTAAATGTTCTCCGGTTTTAAAATAATGCTTTACTTCTCTAAAAAACCATGGATAACCAATGCTTGCCCTACCAATCATCGCCCCATCTAAGCCATATTTATCGCGCATTTCCATAGCTCTTTCAGGAGTATCAACATCTCCATTTCCAAAAACCGGAATATGCATACGCGGATTATTCTTAACCTCAGCAATCGGTTTCCAATCGGCTTCACCTTTATACATTTGTGCTCTGGTACGACCGTGGATAGAAATTGCTTTACAGCCAACATCTTGTAAACGTTCTGCTACTTCTAGAATTTTAATCGAATCGTGATCCCAACCTAAACGCGTCTTAACCGTTACAGGCAAATTGGTATGCTTAACCATAGCTTCGGTTAGGGAAACCATTAGATCTACATCTTTTAAAATCCCGGCACCGGCACCCTTAGATACCACTTTCTTTACCGGGCATCCAAAATTAATATCTATAATATCTGGGCCCGATTTTTCTACAATCTCAACCGATTGTAGCATGCTCTCTAGATTCGCACCAAAAATCTGAATACCAACAGGCCGCTCTTTCTCGTAAATATCTAGCTTCATGGTGCTTTTGGCGGCATCGCGTATTAAGCCTTCAGAAGAGATAAATTCGGTATACACGACATCAGCCCCCTCTTCTTTACACAAGGCTCTAAAAGGTGGATCACTCACATCTTCCATTGGTGCTAACAACAATGGAAACTCTCCTACATCTATATCTCCTATTTTCGCCACAGTCTTTTATTTTTAGAAAGTGCAAAATTAGTAAATAAGATTGAAGTATTTAAAATTCAATTAAACTACCTTTTTTTCAAGCGTTTAAAGACTATCACCGAAAGATTTTTTTCTATTAAGGAACCTAGATCGTAATTTTTACAGCGATTACTTCAGAAAAACAATAGTCAAAAATCGATAATTTCAGCAGTGATTTTTAATGATCTTGCACTAAAAAAACTAATCTAAAACATTTCTTTCCTTAAGTCTGGTTTCTTCATCTGCATTAATCGCGCGGCTGTTATCATTTAATCTGAAATTTCCGAAGTTGTAACGTACACTGAAGGTAACTTTTCTAGTTTCAGAAATTGCATAAAATCCGTTATCTTGATTTAAATACTGACTTTGTAATGGGATATTCATGGTTCTAAAAAGATCTTCAGCATTTATAGCCACTGAAATTTTCTTGTTCATAAAACTTTTTCGCAAACCGATATCTAAACCAAACTGAGGATCTTCGTATTTGTAAGATCCCGCCAGGATATTAGGAAGAAAATACGTGTTTATATTTCCGCTGAAATTACCATCACTACCAAAATAGAAATAGTTCGCTATGTTTAAAAAAGTACTAAAAGTGTCGATCTTGGAAGTTTCAGCAGTGCTTTCTAGTGCATAAAACTGATTCTCCATATAAAATGCTGAAACGTATCCGTAAAGATAGTACCAGTTGGTTATGTAATTGGCGTAAGTGATATCTAAGCTGAATTGCTGAGTATAATCTAAATTATCGTTTAAAGTCCTTAAAATTTGATTTTGGTTATCCTGAAATGCCAAAACTGAAGGTGAATTATCTACGCGATCCCAATATAAATCGAAGAATAAAAAGCTTTTATAAGAATAATTAAAATTGATCTTATTTGAAATTCCTGGTACTAAGGATGGATTTCCTTCTTTTACATTATTTTCGTTTATGTAATATTGAAATGGATTTAAACTTTGAAATCTTGGACGCTCGATTCTGCGGTTATATTCCAGGCTAATCGAATTTTCTTCTCCCAAACTCCGCATTGCATAAAAAGTTGGAAATAACTGAAAATAATCCTGGTCGTTTACAAGTCCGTTTTGTTCAGAAATCCCTGCAATATCAGTGTACTCCCCGCGTAAACCAGCCTTAAAACTCCATTTTTCCAAATCTTTAGAAGTACTAAAATAAGCGGCATAGATATTTTCTTCGTAATCTAAAGCATCAGATAATTCTGTATTAAAAACATTTTCAGCACCATTATAAAAATCTAATCCACTATTCGAAGTTATTCCAGAATATTTTAATCCGGTTTCTATAGGCAGATTTCCCATGTTTGCCGTAATATCTACCTGCCCGGTATAAATATCTGTATTTTGAAAGGCCTGAGTGAAAATCATATTATTTCTAATTTCGTCCCCATTACCGTCAAAATAAGTTGTGCTTAGATCCTGATCCTGATCATCGTCATACCGAATATAATTTGCCTGTGCCGATAATGCTGCGCCGTTGTCGCCTAAACTCGTGGAATAATCTGCATTGAATAATAGATTTTTAGATTCATTTTCTAATCGGCTATCGGTTGTAAATAAAGAATTTAAATTATCTGAAGGATCGTAAATATCTGTTCTTCCGTTTAGATCGGAATCATTTTTTGGCGTAAATAACAAATTGGCGCTTAAGCTCAATTTACTTTTTTCTGAAAGCGCAAAATCTAAGATCGTATTTAAGCTATGCCCATAGTCTTTAGTATCACGCTCAAAATCGCCTAACCAAGTGGAATTTTCAGTACCGTTCGGTTCAAAATAAGTGACATTACTTTCATCATTTTTATATATATTTTTTGCGTTGAAGTTATAACTGGCAAACGCATTTACATTATTACTCTTGTAATATTGGCTCGTACCAATGTTATATTTGGGAACAACAGCAATGGTATTAGAAGCATTTAAACTTCCCTTATAACCAATCGAAGGGTTTTTAGACATTACAATATTCAAAATAGCACCACCACCTTCGGCATCATATTTGGCTGGTGGCGTTGTAATTACCTCAACAGATTTTACACTCTCACCGCTTAAACCCGATAAAAGTTGTTCTAACTCTGAGGTTGTTAAATAAACTTTCCTGTCATTTATGTAAACGGTAGCTGGCCTGTTTTTCACCAATAATTGTCCCTGACTAACAATTACTCCAGGCGTTCGTTTTAAAATATCATAAGTGGTTAAACCGGAAAGTGATGAATTTTCTACATTAAAAGAAATTCGGTCTATTTTCCTTTCAATTTTGGGCTTTCTGGCAGTTACGGTAACTTCACCTAGATCGTCACTAGATTCTTGCATTATAATTTTACCGAGATTGGTATCGCCAGTAACTTCGATCTGCTTCAAGTATTCAGCATAACCTAAAAAACTAACTTTAAGAAGATAGGTGTTATCAGAAATTTCTTTGATAGAAAAACGTCCATCATCTTCAGAAACAACCCCTTTAACTACAGTGGTAGAATCTTCAGCATTCATTAAAATAACATTAGCAAAACTTATAGGTTCTTTATTTCCGTCTATCAAATAACCCCTAACTTCGTGCTGAGAAAATAAACGGTTAGATATAAATAAGACAAGCGTAAGAGATAGGTAGTGTGGTAGTTTGTTCATTCAAATTCTTTTAAATTGAAGATCAATAACAAATATATATTTTTACTCCTAATTACCTAATTACTAAAAGAATTCTTTAAAAATAATCTAATCAATTATAGCATCATATAGCACTTGTTGTATTTGCGTACGCGTATTTAAAGTATATAATCTGCGGTTTTCGCGGCTAGGTAAAACTCGATTTGATAGAAATACAAAAAGTAGATTTTGAGAAGGATCTACCCAAACCATTGTCCCGGTAAAGCCCGTATGCCCAAAACTAGCCGTACTGGCATCTTTAGCAGTATTATTTCCCGGCCCCGTATATTCTAAATTTGGCTTATCGAAAGCGATCGCACGACGGTTATTATTCTTTGGAAATTGCGTTTTTGTCCATTCTTTAAAAGTAGATTCTTCAATATATCGCTCTCCCCCATATTTTCCCATATTAAGATACATCTGCATTAGTTTTGCTAGATCATTTGCATTCGAAAATAATCCGGCGTTGGCAGAAACTCCTCCCATCATAATAGCACCTTCATCGTGAACACTCCCCTGGATAGCTTCATGTCTAAAATTGAAATCATTTTCTGTAGGAACAATTCTTGAAATTTCAAATTCTTCCATTGGTCGATATCCTAACGTGGTGGCTCCTAATTTCGAATAAAAATTTTTGTTTAAATACGTTCTATAATCTTCATTACTCAAATTTTTCACGATCTGCGGAAGCAAATAAAAAGCAAGCCCAGAATATTTATATTCAGCTTTTTCCTCTAGAGGCGACTTTTTAATGGCTTTATAAATTTTCTTTTTGTAATTACGATGCAACCACATATCATCACTAACTTTTATCGGAAATCGTGCTGAAGAATCCTTTTTAAACGTATTCCATTTATAGCTTCCATTCTTCCGTAGCGTATTTTGCCAATAAGCAATCCAGGGTTTGAATCTTGCCTGATGAGCTAAGATTTGCCGAAAAGAGATACCTTCCTTATTCGAATTTTTAAAGTAAGGCAGATAATCATCGATCCCATTTTCTAAACTAAATTTCCCTTGGTCGTGCAATTTCATTAATGCCGGTAAAGCAGAAGAAATTTTAGTTACTGAAGCCAGATCATATAAATCTGATAATTTTACTTTTACCGTATCGCTATATTTATGTAATCCATAAGCTTTTTGAAAAACAATTTTTTCATCTTTAGCCACTAAAACCACACCCCCGGGAATCGCCTTCGCATCCATTGCCTGTTGCATTAAAGAATCGATCTTATGCTGAAGAAAATCTGCAATCATACCGGCATCTTCCGGTGTGGTGTATGAAAATCTGATTTTTTCTGAAGTTTTTAAACCCTCACCGGCTTTAAATTTTTCACCCACACTTACCGGCAGTTGCCCATCAGCTTTAAATCCGCCAAAAATTAGTTGTGCTGTCTTTTGTTGCGTTAATTCTGAATCTTGATAGGCTTCAATTAAAACGGAAGCTTCTTCAATTTTATTGATCTTATTTAACGAATATGGATTTTTGAAAACACTAAAAATAGTATTTTCTTTTTGGGCAATTTCAGCAATAAATTTTAAAACCTGATCGGAATATCGAATTACATTTCTTGGAAACCGACTATGATCATGAAGTCCTGCAATAACCACGTTATAATTCTTTAATTTCTTTTTTACTGCGGAAATCTGACTGGCAGTTGCGTTATTTTTTAGCTGAAAATGATCGATTTTGGTATACCAGCCTAAACTTTTCTGAAATTCGGTTTGCTTTGCTGCTCCTATTGAAATACTTGCGATTTTTAAAGTATCTAACCTGCGAAGTGGAATCATTTCCTTATCATTCTTCAACACCGTTAGCGATTTTTCAACCAATTTCTGCTGAAGATAATTGGCGTACGAGTTATTCAGTTCTTTATCGATATTCGCAGTTTTTAATGGCTCGTATTTATTTAAACCAACCCATTGTTTTACTGCAAGCACTTTTCGGCATTTTTCATCAATATCGTTTTGAGAAATAATTCCCTGATGTATCGCTTTTCGAACTTCAGCAATAGCTTTGGGAACATCTTCAGTAAATTCTAATAAATCGTTGCCGGCAATAATGGCTTTTTTATCGACAACGCCGGGTTCATTTCCGGTAGTTACGCCTTTCATGTTCATAGCATCGGTTACGATCAAACCTTTAAAACCGAGTTTTTCTTTTAAGATTCCGCTAATAATCTTCTTAGATAAAGTTGAAGGCACTCCGCTACTATCCAGCGCCGGAATATTTAAGTGCGCCACCATGACGCCACCAATCCCAGCATCGATTAACTCTTTAAAAGGATACATTTCTAACGTATCCAATCTTGTAAAAGGATGATTTATTTGCGGTAGAGCTTTATGCGAATCGGTATCAGTATCGCCATGTCCCGGAAAATGCTTGGCAGTGGTTAAGATTTTTTGGTCCTGCATCCCTTTCATATAAGCAATTCCTTTTTCAGCTACTTTTTCTTTATTTTCACCAAAGCTTCGGTAATTGATCACCGGGTTGTTGGGATTGTTATTAACATCGACTACCGGAGCAAAATTCATGTGTAAACCTGTACGTTTTACCTGCCGTGCTACTTCTTCTCCCATTTTATACAATAACGTATCATCCTGAATTGCACCCAAAGCCATTTGATACGGAAAGCTAATTGTATTATCCAAACGCATGCCCAATCCCCATTCAGCATCGATAGCTCCTAAAAGCGGAACTTCAGAAACTAATTGATAATCGTTCATTAACTTCACCTGCTTTTTTGCCGTTCCTTGGAAGAAAATTAGTCCGCCGATCTTCTGTTCTTTAACCAGTTTTAAAATTTCTTCTTTATGTTTCGAATCTCGATTAGAATAGGCGGCTACCATGATAAGCTGGGCAATCCGCTGATTGGGAGTTAACTGTTCCATAACCGAATCTACCCATTTACTATTGGTATATTCTAAAAATTCAGGTTGTTCCTGTGCATAAGAATTCAGTTGAATTCCGCAGAAAATGATAGAGCTGAGTAGAAACTTTTTTATAGAAAATAATCGCATAGGGTTAGGTTTAAACTTTGATATAAATTTTCTTTTTGTCTAAGATATAAGCAATAAGCCACATTAGTATGAAAAATAACAACGCATATAAAAAAGATGCATTGTAAAAGGATATTATTTATAATAAATAACCTGTATTAATTCAATTAAATCTACAAAATTTAATAAAACAAAACATCTTAATTAAAATTTTACATTAAGTCTTTTCTAAACTAGATTTTTTATATACTTTTATTTTTCAGAAATTTAGTTTCTTGCAAGAAGAATTAAATTTTTAACGAAAGGCATAAAGACCTGACATTTTTTGACGAATATGAGTCTACATTTAAAGGATTTTCTAATTGAAGAAGCTCTTATCAAAGATATGAGCAATGTTGAGCGAAAAAAAGTACATCAAAAGACCAGAATCATAAAACATATGTTTCTAAATGGTGATACATCTAATGCAGAAATTTGCTCAAAATTTGGCATAAGTCTCCCAACTTCTATGGCCCTTGTTAACCAACTGCTAGAAGATGGCATGGTAATTAAAAAAGGGAGAGGAAAATCTGAAGGTGGTCGTAAACCCGATCTTTACGGATTAAAAGAACATTCCTTTTTTGTATTAAGTATACATATAGAGCGATTTAAAATAAAATTGGCTCTTATCGATAATAACCACAGTATTGTTAAAGAGGAGACTTTAGAAACACAAATTTCTCCAAATTCTAATATTGTAGATCTACTTTACGATTTCTCAGAAGAATTTTTAAAAGTATCAGAGGTAGATGATGCAAAAATAATGGGGGTAGGTATAAGTATGCCGGGATTAGTTTCTTCGGAAGAAGGAAAAAATTACACGTATTATTTAACCGAACAAGATCCTGCATCCCTTCGAGATAAATTCGAAACTAGATTTAAAAAACCAGTTGCGATTCTTAACGACGCAAAGAGTGCTTCTTTAGCTGAATTTCATTTTGGTTTGGCCAAAGACAAAGAAAATGTACTCGTAATTTCTATGGATTGGGGTGTTGGACTAGGAATTATTATGGGCGGAAAAATCCATTCTGGAGTTTCGGGTTTTGCCGGTGAATTTGGGCATATCCCAATGGTGGAAGACGGTATGTTATGCCACTGCGGAAAAAGAGGCTGTTTAGAAACAGAAGCCTCGGGTTTAGCATTGGTTAGAAAAGTAAAAGAAGGACTTCAGCAAGGGCAAACTTCAGTTTTAAATAGTCTTTCTCCACAAGCTTTAGAAAAATTAGAACCAGATACTATTGTAGAAGCGGCTAATAAGGGCGATCAATTCGCTATAAATTCACTTTCTGAAATAGGAATGAGTTTAGGAAAAGGAATCGCTATTCTTATTCAAATTTTTAATCCTGAATTAATTGTTCTTGAAGGAAAAATCGCCAAAGCAAAACAATTTATAACAACACCAATTCAGCAATCCATGAATATTTATTGCATGATGCAGCTGAAAGAAAAAACAAATATAGAATTATCGAATCTGGGAAATAATTCTAGCCTTTACGGTGGCACTATCGCTGTAATGGATAGTATTTTTAAAAATCAGATTTCAATTATAAAATCACATTTAAGTTAAAATAAATACCCATGGCCAGATTAAATCTCTTAGAAGAAACACGTTTTGAGAAGCTCCCCGTTAAAGTATATCAAGACGAGGAAACAGCATCTGTAAAAGTTGCAAAGCGTATTGCTAAGATCATCAAGAAAAAACAGGAAGAAGGTAAAAAAGCTGTTTTAGGTCTTGCTACTGGAGCTACTCCTGTAAAAGTATATGAAGAGCTTATTCGCCTTCACAAGGAAGATGGGCTTAGCTTCAAAAACGTTATCACTTTTAATCTGGACGAATATTACCCTATGCAGCCAGATGAAAACCAGAGCTACGTAAAGTTTATGGACGAGAATCTGTTTAATCATATTGATATTCCAAGAGAAAATATCAATATTCCAGATGGGACTCTAGATAAAGAAGATATCGCTGCATTTTGTTTACAGTATGAAAAAAAGATTACCGAAGTTGGCGGTTTAGATCTTCAGATTTTAGGTATTGGTAGAACAGGGCATATTGGTTTTAACGAGCCAGGATCTGCGCCCAATAGCGGTACACGTTTAGTAACGCTGGACGACCTAACAAGACGCGATGCCTCTCGTGATTTTGGTGGTAAAGAGAATGTACCTACTAAAGCCATAACCATGGGAATTGGTACTATCTTCAAAGCTCGCGAAATTATTTTGATGGCGTGGAGCAAAAAGAAAGCTTCAATTATTAAAAAGGCTGTTGAAGGTGAAATTTCTGGAAGCGTACCAGCAACCTACCTTCAATTAAACGATCATGTTGAATTTATTTTAGATGAAGATGCTGCTTCAGAATTAACAAGATTCGACACCCCTTGGCTAGTAAAAGACTGTAGCTGGGGTAAAGATCAAATTAAAAAAGCTGTGATTTGGTTATCTAATGCGGTTAATAAGCCAATCTTAAAATTAACCGACGAGGATTACAACAGCCACGGTATGGCGCAGCTAGCTACAGAAAAAGGGCCAGCTTACAACATAAATATCGACGTATTTAACCAATTACAACATACCATTACCGGATGGCCTGGTGGAAAACCAAACGCAGACGATACTCAGCGTCCAGAACGTGCCGAGCCTGCTAAAAAACGTTCGATAATATTTAGCCCACACCCAGATGACGATGTAATTTCTATGGGAGGTACTTTTATAAGATTGGTAGACCAGGGACACGATGTGCATGTGGCTTATCAAACTTCAGGAAATACCGCTGTTTGGGATACTGATGTATTACGTTATGTAGAATTTGCCATCGATTTTAATAAAAGCATTGGTGAAGATACTAGCAAGCTAAAAGAGATTTACAATAACTTCAATAAATTTATTGCTGAAAAACGTCCAAATGACATTGACCTCCGTGAGATCATGGATGTAAAAGGGTTTATTCGTAAAACTGAAGCTATTGCAGGTGCTCGTTATGCCGGTTTAAAAGACGAGAAGATTCATTTTATGGCTTTGCCGTTTTACGAAACTGGTAAGAAATTAAAAAGTCCGGTAACTGAAGAAGATGTGCAAATAACGATGAATTTACTTCAAAAAGTAAAACCGCATCAAATTTTTGCAGCCGGTGATTTTGCCGATCCACACGGTACACATGTAGTTTGTTTCAATATTATCATTGAAGCTATGAACAGACTTAGAGAAACGGAAGAATGGACTAAAGACTGCTGGTTATGGATGTATCGTGGTGCATGGCAGGAGTTTGATATGCACGATATCGAAATGGCTGTACCACTTTCTCCACAAGAAGTGGCTAGAAAACGTGAAGCTATATTTAAGCACCAGTCACAAAAAGATACTCCGGTATTCCCTGGGGATGACGAGCGCGAATTTTGGGTACGTGCCGAGGAACGTAACAGCGAAACAGCATTAGAATATCATAATCTTGGTTTAGCAAATTATGAAGCTATAGAAGCCTTTGTTAGATGGAAATTCTAGTTCTTTTCTAACCAATATTATGTATTTTGGTTAGAAATTGTGACCATGTACTATTATAGAAAATTTTTGATTTTAGTGGGTTTGGGTTTGATGATCTCATGTTCTTCAAACCCTTACCGAACTACCAATAAAGTTTATGCAAAAAAGGCGAAAGCCTATGCAAAAGAGCTTAGTAAGTTTCCGCTTGAAGAAACCCAGAACGACTCCGCACTCAATTATGGTGAGTATCCGGTGGGAACTACTAATTTTAATCTTCGACGCCCAAACTTTGTAGTGATCCATCATACCGCTCAGGATTCTACAATTCAAACACTAAATACGTTTACCATTCCAAAAACTCAGGTAAGTTCTCATTATTTAATTGGTGATGACGGAGAAGTTTTCCATATGCTCAACAATTACTATCGTGCCTGGCATGGTGGTATTGGCCAGTGGGGACACACTACAGATCTTAATTCCTCTTCAATAGGTATTGAACTTGATAATAACGGCAAAGAACCTTTTTCTGAAGCTCAAATTTCAAGCTTACTTGAAGTTTTAAAACAGCTAAAAGAAGACTATAAAATTCCTGCGGAAAACTTTATTGGCCATTTAGATATTGCTCCCGGAAGAAAAGTGGATCCTAGCGCCGATTTTCCCTGGGAACGTTTAGCTGAAGAAGGCTACGGAATATGGTATGATGAAGAAGCTATCGAAAATATTCAATTTGAAAATGAATTTTTCAAAGAAAATCCGTTGAAAATAGACAATATTGATCCTATTTTTAGCGAGCGAATCCCTATCCTTGATAAATTTTTATTTCCGAACGTAATTCCGGCTAATTTCGATATTGCTGAAGCTTTGAGAATTATAGGTTACAATGTTGACGATCTTGATGCGGCAATTAAAAGCTTTCAAATCCACTTTCTTCAGGAAAAAGAACATGTAGACGGCATTTTAAATGCTGAAGAAATTAAAATTCTTTATAATTTATATCGAAAATCGCTTTAGTTCGATTCAGACTTTATACCGCTTCGCTGTTAGAAAATAAACTAAAGAAGCAAGATTTAAGAGTCAAGAATCAGGATCAAATTATTTTGTATGCAAAATGCTGAATTTTGAATGATTTTTAACTGAAAGCTTACAACTTTAAGCCGAAAATTGATCTGAATTTTGATTAAGGCTGAGTGCTGATCACTGAAGCCTTTTTTCAACTCTATACTAATATAAAAATCAGAAAACCTCACAGTTTAAAAAATTGTGAGGTTTTTGTTTTCATGAAAAGATAATAGGGTTGATTAATCTAAATTTAGATGTAATCTGGCAAATAGATAGCGCCCGCCAATGCCAAATTGAGCATTTCTGGGCCAATCGAACCTTCCGCTACTACGGTTATCTTCCACCCGGTTTTTATCTGGATATAAATCAAACAGATTATTAGCTCCGATTGTTAAATTAACCGATTCTGAAAAATTATAACCTACTGAAAGATCGGTTACCACTTTTCCCGAATAAATTTCTTGATTCGCAAGAGTGTTTGAAGGTTGGGTTACCTCACCAAAATACACATTACGAACGAAAAAATTAAAATAGTTTACAGTCAATACATTAGTAAGATTGATTTTAGTTCTAGGAACGGATTCTTCTAAATAAATACGATTGTCTTCAGAAAAATAAGTATCTAGTTTTCCTTGTAGTAAAGGGGAAGCATGAATGTCCCCAACTCTTTTAGTTTGCGTAAAAGTACCGGCCAAATCATTTTTCAGTTTCCAACCATTATCAAAATAGGTGTTTTGTGTAATTACCACATCCAGCCCATTAGATTCGGTATCTATCGCATTGGCAAAAAACGCAGCAGATTCAGCATTTGCACTTCTAAGAATCTGACTAATTTCTGAATCCGGATCATCGTCACTAAAACGCCCTGTGTAAACCACACGATCATCTATCGCTACAAAATAAGCATCTGCAGTAATGGTTAAATTGGCATCTGGGATTTTAGCCGTTATTCCTAAACTAGCACTTTTAGAAGTTTCTTCTTTTAAATCTGGAATTCCCAACAACTTTGCCGCTCTACTATCATTAGAAAAGGTTCCTACTTGTACCGGATCTCCAAAATCATCAAAAACAGTAGAAGTTGAATTATAATAAATTTGGTGTAACGAAGGTGCTCTAAAACCTGTATTCACCGCTGCTCGTAGATTTAAATTTTCAGTAAGTTTATATCTGGAAGCTACTTTAAAATTTAAGGTCGATCCAAAATCAGAATAATTTTCAAATCTTCCGGCCAAAGTCAATAGAAAATCTTCGGTTACATCGGCTTCAAAATCGGCATAAGCAGCGACACTATTTCGCTGTCTGGAAATAGCATTATCTGGCGTAAAACCAGGAAAAACCTGTGCTCCGCCTGCTCTTGCACTGCCAAAGAAATCGGTTGCCGGTTGCTGGCTGGAGTTCGTAATAATAGTTCCATCTTCGGTATATTGCGAATACGATTTTTCTTCACCAGCAATAATATTGTAATTTTCCAATCGATATTCGGCACCAAAAGCTACATTGAAACCTTCAAAAATTTCAGGATAAAACTGAGAAACATCAAGGTTGGTCGTGTTTTGAGAAAAAGAATATCCACCGGCATCAAAAGTGGTTGGGCTAGTTCCTTCTAAAGAAGCATTAGACGTATTTGAAATGATATACATAAATTCATTTTCTCCCCAAGTATTACTAAAATCTACATTCCAGTCTCCCACTTTTCCACGTATTCCGGCAGCTATAGATTTATCAGTGATTTTAGAATTTATTTCTGGTAAAAATCCGTTAATGTAATATGGCGTGTACGTACGGCTTTGATTCGGTAATCGGTAAAATCCGGCTGCATTTCCTTTTCTGGAACTTAAACCACTAAAAGCATAAAGCTCGGTTCCATTATCATCTAATGGTAATGCAAAATTGGCAAATAAACGACCACCCCTTAATTCCGATTGTCCTACGCGCATATTAAAATCAGATCGATTCAAACCACGTGCAGCCAACTCTTCTTCAGTGACATCTCTTCCTAATAAATTTTGCAGCGTAGCACGATCGTTAGCCTGAGCTATTTCACTTTTAAAATCGTTAGAAAAATAATCTACCTGCTGCGCATAATTTTGAATTTGCTGATTGGATAAATCACTAATATCAGCATTGTCTTGGTTAGCCCGCCACTCAACTGCGTTGTAGGCATTAAAAATATCACCTTCCCAAACTTTCATTCGGTTATACGAATCCCGATAATCAAAGTCTCCAGAGAAATTTATAAAACCGCCATTTTCGCCTAATGGAATTCCGTAACTCGCCGCTACATTAACGCTTTCACCATCTATTCCACCAGTTTGTTCATTCGCATTTCGAGATACATTTGCACCCGTAGTTACATTAAAATTAAGGGTGTTCACCTCATCTTTTAAAACCACATTTATAACACCGGCAATTGCATCAGATCCGTATTGCGCTGCAGCACCGTCTCGTAATACTTCAATTCTTTTGATTGCCGCTGCAGGAATTGCATTTAAATCGGTCCCCACACTACCTCTACCAAAAGTTCCATTTACATTAATTAAAGAAGAAGTATGCCGACGTTTCCCGTTGATTAATACCAAAACCTGATCTGGCCCTAAACCACGTAGCGAAGCCGGATCGATATGATCTGTCCCGTCTGATAAAGACTGAGTAGTAGAGGTAAATGAAGGCGCTACGTAATTAAGAATCTGGTTTACATTGACCTGTGGTACAGAAACCTGAAGCTCTTCAACATCCAAGACATCTACCGGAACGGCAGACTCAGTAACTGTTCTACTTCGGTTTCTGGAACCAACTAATACCACTTCTTCTAAGTTAGTCCCGCTTACTAATTGAATTTGTAAATTGGTTTTCGTTATTTCTACTTCCTTTTTTTCAAATCCTACAAAAGTAAAAACCAGTGTTTCTCCTAATTCAGCTTCAATACTAAAATTGCCGTCAAAATCGGTTACCGTTCCGGTTTGTGTTCCTTTAAGCTGAATACTTACACCCGGTAAAGGCTCAGAATTTTCATCGGTTACATTTCCCGTTATATTATCTTGCTGTGCGAGTATACTACTGCCAATAAGCAAAAAGAATAGGGTAAAAATTTTGTTCATTTTTTTTGTTTTTTAGTTTAGTAAGTCATTAAAAGCCGATAGCGGTATCATCGCCTCTGGGGTCGGCCCCTCCTTCTAAATTACCGTTAGGCAATACTCTTATTGCATCTACTTTACCGATAATTCTAGATTCTTTTTGATTAATATGATATCCTTTCTGTTGAAGTTCTTTGATTGTTTTTTCTGAAAACCCTTCAGGTTCCATCATAATTTCATCGGGCAACCACTGATGGTGAAAGCGTTTTGCTGAAACAGCTTCTTGCATGGATAAATCAAATTCAGCAACATTTAAAAAGGTTTGCAATACTGAAGTGATAATGGTAGAACCTCCCGGTGAACCTACTACCATCCAAAGTTTTCCTTCCTTTTCAATAATGGTAGGCGTCATCGAACTAAGCATTCGCTTTTCGGGTTCAATCGCATTGGCTTCTGCACCTATTAATCCGAACATATTGGGTACTCCCGGTTTTAAGCTGAAATCGTTCATTTCATTATTCATAAAAAAACCGAGTTCAGGGATGTATAATTTCGATCCATAGGCTCCGTTTAACGTAGTTGTTACCGACACCGCATTTCCTTCAGTATCGACAATCGAATAATGAGTGGTTTCGTTGCTCTCGTATCCGCTAATTACACCGTGTTTTATGGAAGAAGAAGCAGTAGCTTCATCAAAACTAAAATCGGCCATTCTACCGCTTAAATATGAAGTGGATAATAAGGTATCTTGCGGTACCTCATAAAAATCGGAATCGCCTAAATAAAAGCTTCTATCTGCATACGCTCTTCGTTCAGCTTCGGTTAAAACCTGAATATATTTTGTTGAATTTTGATTGTATTCTTCTAGCGGAAATGGTTCGATCATCTTTAAAATTTCCCCTAATACAATTCCGCCGCTAGAAGGAGGTGGCATCGAAATTATTTGATAATCTTTGTATTGAACACGAACCGGATTTCGCCATTTAGCCTCATATTTTTTCAAATCTTCTTCCGTTAAAATTCCGCCTTGGTTTTGCAGAAATGCCAACATTTTTTGACCGGTTTCGCCTCCATAAAATTCGCTTCTTCCATTTTTAGAAATTCGTTTTAAAGTATTGGCTAAAGCTATATTTTTAATAGTATCGCCCTCGGAATAATTTTTAGTGAAAAGAATAGTATCTTTATTTACCTGCATTAAAACCTCACGATATTTTTGTAATCGCTCTTCTTGTTTTTGGGTAACCACAACGCCTTTTTCGGCTAATTCGATAACTGGTTTCAGTAATTGTTGAATTGGTAAATTCCCAAATTTTTCATGTGCTTTGAATATTCCTGCAATAGTTCCCGGAACTCCAGAGGCCATAGCTCCTAATGTACTTTCGCCATCAATTACATTTCCATTTTCATCTAAATACATGTTTTTTGATGCCGCTAAGGGTGCTTTTTCGCGATAATCTAACGTACCTATTTCACCATCGGAAGTGCGATATACCATAAAACCGCCGCCCCCTAAATTACCGGCAAACGGGTAACTTACCGCCAAAGCCATTTCAGTAGCGAACATGGCGTCAAAAGCGTTTCCGCCATTTTTCATGATCGCTACACCTATTTTAGAGGCTTCTTTTCTCGCAGAAACGATCATTGCTTTTTCGGCAATTTCACCGGTTATTTTTGCTTCTGAAGTTTCCGGATATTTGGATTTACAAGAAAATAATAATAAACCCGATAGAATTACTAGGTTAATAGAGTATTTGATTTTCATAGATTTGTGGGTAGCAAGTTTTAAACTAAAACGCAAATAGACAAATTATAATCTGAAAAAAGAAATTCAGTTATAAGATTTTCTCTATAAAATCATAAAACCTATCTATTAAGTAGGTTTATGGTTATTTTGAAGATAGTTAAGAATTGAAATTTGACTAAAGCTAAAAAAGAACGAGCAACTAAATTAAGTTTGGTTGCTCGTTCACTTTATAAAATAATACTTAATGTATTTTACTGAATTGACTAATCTGTAAGTAAAAATTGAACATCAACTATTTCTATGGATTCGGGTATTTCCTTATCTAATGAATCCTGCTCATCAAAAATTAAAACACAGTTAGAATTTGCGCCAATGCTGTTACAAGAGTTAGAAATACTATTAGCGAAAGTACTGGTTACTTTCGTTCCATCAGGATATTCTAATGTTATAAATGGAATTCCGGTAATGCCATAATCATTAGGATTATTCAATTTAATTTCGAAATATAATCTTACAGTATTACTTTCAGTATTAGTAGTAGTTTCTAAAACTAAAACTTCATAATTAAAACTTTCTAATACCGGTGGCTCAATTTCTTCTGCTTCTGTGGGTTCTGGGGTGTCGCACGGCACTTCCTGAGTAATATCGTAACTATACGACTGATTATTATAAAAATAATACTGCGATAAGGTTATGGTTTTCATGCAATCTTCATCATTACTATCATCATTAGATGAACAAGCAAAAAATAAAAGTGTAATAATTGCTAAGATATTGAATTTCAAAATTCTAAACAGCCCCATATTTATAAAATTAAATTAATCTTAAATAAAAAATTCTACGCAATAATAATTCTTTTCGATTATACTATTCAGTATTAATCAAATTATTCCTTTTCCAAACTACTAGCATTGTACCTGCAATTATAAAAGGAACACTTAACCACTGTCCCATATTTAACGTAAGGCTATCTTCAAAAGCGACTTGATTCTCTTTAAAAAATTCAATAATAAAACGAGCCAAAAATAGCAGTATTAAAAAGAGACCAAATAATTGCCCATTTTTAATTCTGATATTTTCTGATTTGTAAACCCTATACAAAATCACTGAAATCAATAAATATGAAAATGCTTCGTAAAGTTGAGTAGGATGCCTTGGAATCATATCATCTCGCATAAAAACTACTCCCCAATTCGCATGGGTTGGTTTTCCATAGATTTCTGAATTCATAAAATTACCAAAACGTATAAAAGCACCGGTCACCGGAATACCAATGGCAACTCTATCCAATAACCATAAGACATTTACCTGATATTTTTTACAATAAAGTATAATAGCTATCAAAACACCAATTGCACCACCATGACTGGCCAGACCTTGATATCCTACAAATTGATAGGATTCTCCTATTTTTTGAATAGGTAAAAATAGTTCTAGCGGCCGACTCAAAAAATAGTCGGGTTGATAAAACAAACAATGGCCTAATCTTGCTCCAATAAGCGTCCCTAAAATGATATAAGTAAGCAAGTTATCTAAATCCTGAACCGGTATATTCTCTTTTTTGTAAATAGCTTTTACAATAAAATAGCCTAAGAATAGACCGGTCATAAAAAATAAGCCGTAATATTTCAGCGGAAAAGAATCGGTAATCCAAAAGATTACGGGATCCATATCCCAATATAGTATACCTTCTTTCACAGTTTTATGTAGTTAATAAAAGTCACTGAGATTTTATTTGGATAATAAAAGACTGAAAAGGATGCGTACTTAAAAAACTACTCCGTAAAAATATCCTGTTCCTTTAAATACTGTAATCCTTTGTCTTTTTCGTTTAAAATTCTTTTGGTTCGTAGATAACGGTTATAGTTATATTCGTCGAAATCTTCAGCGGTAGTGTCCATCGTGCTGATGTGAACATCGCCCATAGCATGGATAAACTTGTGATCGCCAATCCACATTCCTACATGAATTACGCGTTCTTTAGTAGAATCAGTTTTTGGTTTTCCGAAGAATAACAAATCACCCGCTACCAGATTATCGAAGTTTTTGGTAGAATCGACCAAAACTCCGGTATGAATTTGTTGCGAAGCATCACGTGGAATTACCATTCCATTTAAAAAGTAAACCGTTTTGGTAAAACCACTACAATCTACTCCTTTTGGTGAAGTTCCTCCCCACAAATAAGGAAGTCCCATTAATTTTTCACCGGTTGCAACTAAGGTTTCCCCATCAACATCAAGATTTTCTAACCAGCTTTTATAAGGTTTTGCTTCTGTTTTTGGTACAAAAGCTGTTCTGCCATCAGGATACGAAATACCGTAGAAATTGTTTTCTTCTGAAGTTAATTCTAAAATATCTCCGGCAACAAGATCGGAAACTACCTCAGCGTCATTTTTAGCTGATTTTAGCGATTTCCCGTAAGGATTTAAGTAGATCAGTTTTTCTTTAGATTTCCAGTCAGCAAATTCTTCTTTAGTCATATTCTGAATGCCACCATAATCTACCCAAGCCAAATATCCTTCTGGAGTTTGAATATAATACCAACTTCCCTCCTTTTTATACACTTTTACCGGCATTCCCAATGTTGCCTGAGTAACTAATTGCGAAGCGTGGCGAGGTTCTTCACGAAGATTCGCTACCGAAATTTTGATTACACCTATTGTTTGATTTTCTAAACCTTCAGCATCCGGTAAAGTTTCAATATTCGAGGTGAATTTAATTCCTTTTTGCTTCAATACTTTCTCTAAATCTTCTGCAGCTTCGGGCATATTGGTTTCTCCTTCGATCGTAAAACCCTCAGCATTTTTTTCAGCTTCAATATCAAACAACGCTACTCTGCCATCTGGCGCATACACATTCTCCAAACTATCAATGACTATTTGTGCCTGATTTTTTTCTTCGGAAGCATTCTTAGGTTTCTCGTTACAGCTTACCAATACCACTGCTAAAACTAATGTCCAAAAACTATATTTTTTTATCTTCATTTTAGATATTATTAATCGGTTCTTTACTATCTCTCAAGCCATATTGGATGAGATCCTAAATCACGTTCAGGATGACGATTTATTCAAATTTAAACAATTTTACACCGGTTCCATTTTCTGTGGGATAAATGACTTTTTCTGAAGTAATTTTCACTCCGGTTGAAGTATCATTCTTCAACAACAAAGCCCCGTCCATATCTACATAATCGAGCATGGGCGCGAGTTGTGCAATCGCTGAAATCCCTACGGTCGATTCGGTCATGCAACCCACCATAGTTTTTAAACCCAGTGATTTTGCTTTTGAAATCATTCGCAACGCCGGAGTGATTCCGCCGCACTTAGTCAGTTTTATATTTACGCCATGAAAATTATTAGCACACTTTTCAACATCGGTTTCTACAATACAACTTTCGTCTGCAATTATTGGTAATGCTGAATTTTTATAGAGCATTTTTTGCTCTTCAAAATCATCTACCGGAAGCGGCTGCTCTAAAAATTCCACGTTTAATTCTTTTAAAATATGGCTATTTTCGATTGCCTGCTCGGCAGTCCACGCTGCATTCGCATCGATCCTAAAAACCGAATTTGTATGTTTTCGAAGCGCTTTTATAATTTCGATATCATGATCTGTTCCTAATTTAATCTTGTATAATGGCCACGGAAAATCTTTGATCTTGCGAATCATATCTTCGGTTGAAGCAATTCCAATCGTGTAACTGGTTTGCGGCGCTTCAGAAGGATCAAGATTCCACAATTTATAGAGCGGTTTTTGCTTTCTTTTTCCGTAGAGATCGTGCAAGGCCATATCTAAAGCACAAAGCGCAAAGGTTTCAGTTTTTAATTCAGGATAAAGCTTTTCCCAAATCACTTCCGGAGGTTCTTCGATATAATCTTCGACAATTTTTTCGACTTTTTTTAAAGACCGAATCATCCCCTCTACAGTCACTCCGTAATACGAAGTTGCGGCTGCTTCCCCAAAACCGGTACAACCATTATGAGATACAGAAACCACCAAACTTGGCTGCACATCACGCGACGCATGACTAATCCTAAAGGTGTCTTTTAATTGCAGTTGATATTGGTGATATTCGATCTTCATTTTATGATTTATTCCAAAATAATTTCATTAAAATCACTTTGATTCCCGGTACGATCTACCGCTGTAATTCCTATTTTCGATAATTTCACTTTCTTTTCTCCAACCAAATAAGAAAGCGTGGTTTTAAGCTCTGAAAGCTGATCGTTATTCAGGATCTTAAAATCCCATTTACTGCCTTCGTACTGAAAATACAACACCCATCTAAACACATCATTTTCATTGGGATGTTCCCACGAAATTCGTAATGTATTTACATCAAGATTAGTTGAAACTTCAGGTAATTTTGGCGCTTTATTATCTATCCACGGACTTGGCGGTACCAAGGCCGGTTTTCTGAAATAGTTTTCCGCTAAAGCTTTTTCAGCTTCTTTATCATTTATCAATGCTTTTAAATCCCACAACACGGCTCCGGCATCTTTAGCTAACATTCCACGAGTAATCAAAATCTGGTTGAATAACTCATTTTCATAACCTTCTTCTTTAATTAATCCGGCATTAATTCCCGGCCAAAGATGTCGGTTTTTAGTATTTTCTTCTTCCCACCAGTTTAATAAAACCGGAAAACTTTGCGCAGTTTGATCGGTTTTCCAATACAACTGCGGCGTAAGATAATCTACCCAACCTTCGTTTAACCATTTTTTGGCATCGGCATACAACTTTTCGTACTGATCGTAACCGGCGATAGATTGCGGATAACCGGGACGCCAAATCCCAAACGGACTAATCCCAAACTTCACAAAATCTTTCTCTTTTTTAACCAATTTTGCCACACGCTCGATAAAATCATCTACGTTTTTACGACGCCAGTCTCCCCTGCTTAATTTTCCACCGGCAGTTTTATACGCGTTCCAACTTTGATCGTCGGGAAAATCTTTTCCTCCGTTGTACGAATCATATGGGTAAAAATAATCATCAAAATGAATTCCGTCTACATCATAACGCTGTACCAAATCTTCTACCACTGCAGCTGTACGATCTTGAACATCTTTGCGAGCAGGATCCATCCAGTACATTCCGTTTTGCAATTTCAACACCATCTCCGGATTGGTTTTTACTACGGAAGCTTCGCTAATTTCGCCACCGGTGGTATGATAAGCACGATATGGGTTTAACCAAACGTGTAATTCCATTCCGCGTTGATGCGCTTCATTGATCCAAAAAGTAAGCGGATCGTAAAAAGGTTGTGGCGCTTTTCCTTGTTGCCCGGTTAAAAAATACGACCAGGATTCAATATCACTTTGATACAAAGCATCGGCTTGCGGACGCACCTGAAAGATTACCGCATTATAATTATGATTCGCTAAAAAATCGAGCAATTTTATCGCTTCTTGCTGTTGCTGCGCAGTTGGCAAACCCGAACGTGATGGCCAGTTAATATTCGCTACCGTCGCTATCCATGCGGCACGAAACTCGGCTACATCGATTGGTGGTTCGTTTTTTAAAACCTCTTTTTCCACCTCAACGGTATCAGGCAATTCTTCCGGAGTGACCTCAGCAGGTTTTGTGGTATCAACTTCAGCTTCTTTTTCTTCTTTAGGAATTTGAGTTTCTACAACTTCCGGCTGATTTTGAGGTTTGGAAGGTTGTGCTGTTTGCTGGGTTTTACAGGAGAAAATTAAAAATAAACTAAAAGCAGCTAAACTGTTTTTAAGTAGGGAAGATCTTTTCATTAAAGATAGCATGCGCATAATATCGGTTAAATTCACTAAGCTGAATTATAAAATAATAAAGCTTGCTCAAAATTAGTTATTCTTGAACAAGCTTTATTAAACTAACCTAAAATTATTCTTCGATATCCCACCAAACCGGCGTAGTTAATCTAACTGATGGATCGTTATTTGGCATATTTTCATAATTACGATCTTCTTCATTATACTCATACATCATTGCTCTAATCCAGTCGTCTTCATTTGGAAAAATGCTTACATTCACATTTTCTGGACGTTCCAATCCGGGATATATATCTGAACTGTAATCTACTCTTCTAAAATCTACCCAAGTTTCTGGATTCAGCATATTTGCGATATATTTCTGAACGAAAATCTGGGATAAATCAAATTCAGTTTGTCCAATTTCAGTATCAATTTTGGTTAAGTAATTGGAAATTTCTTCCGCAGATATATTTAGCTTTTGTAAATCTGCTTCTACACCGGTTTTATAAGCCGTGTACGCTCCGGCAACGTCTCCACTTCTAAATCTAGCCTCAGCTTCAATAAACTTTACTTCACTATAGGTCATCATATAAGTTGGAGAATCAGGTGAAGTATAAAAACCACCGTTACCAACAGAATAATTATCTCCTTCTTCATCCTCATTATCTACTCCGGCTCCTGTCGGTACTCCCTGATACCCTCCGTTTATAGCTTCTGGAACAATTACTGAAAGTCGTGGATCTTGAAAATCACTACTAATATTTAAAGGATTCTTTAAAAGCTCTACAAAAAACTCTGAAAAATAATCAAATCTTGTTGAACCATAACCGCTCTCACTAAAAGGCTGATTGTCATTACTAGCTTCTCCACCACCATATTGAATTAGCGCATTATCTTCATTAGAATTAAATCCATTTTCGGCAGCGCTGATTATAGCTTGAGGATCATAAGCGTGTTCGCCTGAAGATTTCTTACTTAAATGGTTTAAATATCTTGCTTTTGTTGAATTAGCAAAACGCTTCCATTGCTCAAGATCCCCGTGATATAAAATATCACCATCTTCGTCATCTAAGCCAAGCTCACTTTCCATATCCAACTCTGCTAATGCCTCATCTAATAAAAGGAATATTTCTTCGTATACTTCTTCTTGAGATACAAATTCTGGCTCTAATTGTATGGTCTGTCCAGGATCATAACTATCATCTGTAACAATAGCTCCGTATTGATCTGTAGCCATCCCAAAAAGATAAGCCCTTAAAATTTTACCTACCGCTGTATAATGTGGTGAATTGTATTCTTCACCAAGAAAAATTAAATCGGCTGTATTTGGTAACGCATATACATATACATTTTGCCACAAAAAATAACTCCCTGTTGTAAGAAAAGTATTCCACGATTCTGAATAATAGGCTGCTGTATTTTGCGAACCGTATTGAACGACTCCTAATACTTCTCTAACCCCTCGATATTGTGCAGTTGCAACCGTATTTTCTATCGCTCCTTCAATTCTATACTGCGGAGCCAAACCTGTATTTGTAGGTTGCGTTTCTGAGCTATTGACATCAAAATAGTCGTCACTACATGAAAATGAAAAGCTCACCAATGAAACTAATATTATATAGTTATATATCTTCTTCATATTTTCTAAAATTTAAATCGTAATCCTACATCAAAACCTCTGGTATTTGGTGTTCCCAAATTATCTATACCCATAGAACCAGCTCCCTGAATTCCTGCACCATAAGTATTAACTTCTGGATCTACTCCTGAATAATCCGTTATTGTAAATAAATTCCTTCCCGTTACCGAAAGTTGTGCTGAAACAATTTTTAGCTTCGCCAGAAAGTCTGTTGGCAGATCGTAAGAAAGTGTTACATATCTTAATCTTGCATAAGAGGCATCTTCTATAAAGTTTTCAGCGTTTTGTGACCAATATTGCTGAAAATATTGTTGATCAGTTACCTCAACTGTATTTGGACTTCCATTCGCAGTTACGCCTTCCACCACTCGTGTACCATCTGTAGATCTACCTAGAGTTTCTTCAGCTAAACCATAATATGAAAATGCAGATTTGGTAGCATTATAAGCTTCCTGACCCTGAACTAAATCTAGTAGAAAAGTGAAATTAAAGTTTTTATAAGAAAATGTGTTTGTAATTCCCAAAGTCCAATCTGGCAAACGATTAACATCATCAAAAATAACGGTTTCTAATTCTGGTAAGCCATCTGCTCCTATAATCAATTCTCCAGCATCATTCCTAACCGCTTTGTAGCCTCTCAGGCCAAAAAGTGATCCTCCTAAAATTGCTGCTCCAGCTGCTGTGTTTCCAAAAGTCCATGAATCTGAGAGATAAACTTCATCTAATTGGCCAGGTAAATCGATAACATCACTTTGATTTATCCCTAGATTATAAGTCATGTCCCATTGAAAATCATTTTCTCTTGGGAAAATTCTAGCAGTAAGCAAGGCTTCTATCCCCTTGTTTTCTATAGAACCACCGTTAAGTGTTGCATAGAAAGTTCCTGCAGATGGTGGTACTCTTATATCCTCAAGTATTTGATTTTCAGATTTACTATAGTAGAAACTCATATCTAATCCCACTCTATTTTGAAAGAATCTAGAATCGAAACCAATTTCATAACTATTTGTAAACTCTGGCTCTAATTCAGGATTACCAATATCAACACCGTTGTAAGTGTATGCTGAACTCGCCAGTGAATTAATATTAGTACCCAAAAAACTTTCTAATGCACCAATTGGTGCGTCTTTACCTACCTGCGCCCATGTAGCTCGTAATTTCAGAAATGATAAACCATTATCCGAAGTTATATCATTACCGCCCTGGCTTAATAAATCTGTAAGCACCGCAGAGGTTCCTATAGAAGGATAAAAGAATGAACGATCTTCTTTAGGTAGTGTGGAACTCCAGTCATTTCTTCCTGTAAAGTTTAAAAATAAGGCATCTTTCCATCCAAACTTAACTTCTCCAAAAACACCAACTGCTCTTCTTCTTCTAACAATTTCAGTAATAGATTGATTTTCTTGAGATACATTTCCAATACTATAAATACCTGGAGCCTGGAAACCATCACCATAAGTATAAACCGTATGAACTTTTAGATCTTCAACCATATTCCCTACCAAAGCATCAATAGAAAAATCTTCTGTAATATCTTTATCGTAACTTATAATTAGGTTTGAAGTTGTTCTTCTGTTTTCCCTTTCATACTGACTTATATAACCTTCATCTCTATTTTCTATCAATGAGCCTGTACCAATAATTCTTTTGCTGAACTCTCTAAAATAATCTGTACCAATTTTATAAGAAATATTAAAATTGTTTAAAAAATCATAGCTCACATTTACAATACCTAAAAGACGATTTACCTTATTATCATTTGGGCTATTTTCTGCGCTCCAATAAGGGTTATCAAAACGTTGATCGTTATAAAACATTCGTTGTGATCCATCTTCATTATAATAGTCACGAATGTCTATATTCACTGGATAGGATAATAAACTGCTATAGCTACTTCCACTTGCATTTCCCTGTTTGGTACTTGCAATTTCACTAACAATATAATTAGCAGAAGCACCTATAGTTAATTTATCATTTACTTGCGAGGAGGTATTAATCTTGAAAGAAGTTTTATCATAACTAGTTGCGTCGATTACACCATCCTGAGATAAGTCTCCAATTGACAAATACATCGTTCCTTTTTCGGTACCTCCAGAATAACTCACATTATGATTTTGAGTTATAGCGGTTTGATAAAAATCATCTATATGATCGTAAGTTTGAGTTCCCGAAGAAACTTCAGGTCCCCAACTAAATGGTGATTCAGTTTCATAACTAAATCCACCTGTACTCAATATTTGTGTACCCTGCCCATATTGTTGCTGCACATTTGGAGTTCCTAAAACTTCATCTACAGAAAATGAGCCCGAGTAAGAAATAGTGCTGCTTCCTGCCTTTCCTTTTTTAGTGGTGATAATTACAGCTCCTTCCGCGGCCTGAATACCGTATAGTGCTGCTGCTGCTGGTCCTTTTAGTACTGATATGCTTTCTATATCCTCCGGATTCAAATCGGCAGCACGGTTAACACTAGCAACGGTTAAACTAGAACCTGTTGAATTATCTATAGGAATACCATCTACCACAAATAAAGGCTGATTGTCGCCCGTTATCGATGTACCTCCTCTAATTAAAATTACCGAAGATGAACCCGGTGCTCCACCAGAATTTCCAATGGTAACCCCAGAAACTTTTCCCTGAAGTCCGCTGACTACATTTTGCTGATTTCCTTCAAGAACTTCTTCCGAAGAAATTTCCTGTACGGCATATCCTAGAGCTTTTTTCTCTCTTTCAATACCGAAGGAAGTTACCACTACCTCGTCTAAACTTTCCCTATCGACTGCCATCCTTACATCGAAGGTTACTTTATCTCCTGTATTAATTTCTTGAGTTTGAAAACCAACAGAGGAAAATACTAAAATCGCATCATTGTTATCCGGAATGGATAGCCTGAAGTTACCGTCAAAATCTGTCACTGTACCAACATTCAAATTTTTTACCCGCACATTTACACCCGGCAAAGGAATTTGATTTTCGTCTACTACAGTTCCTGAAACCTCTTTCTCCTGGGCCCAGCTGCTAATCGAAAAAAGCAAGAGTAAAATGAAGAAAAGTTTACGTAGTTGTTCTTTCATAAGAAATTAGTTAACAATTGGTTATAAACAAACTTATCATATAATAACATTAAATGCAATAAAAAACAGCAAATATTAAAAATAAATGCATTAATTAAGAAAATAAGAATATAATTTTGCAGTTTTAAGTCGCATTATTAGCATTAGTTATAAATTATACATACTTTCATTTTTACTATTTTTTTAACAAATTTAAAACTGAATTAAAAACTTATTAACTGGATAAGCATTATTGCTGAGAAATTATGAAAAAGACAGAGCGTCACGACATCATTCTTAATGAGGTTCATTTACATAACAGAGTACTATTAAGTGATTTGACCAGCATACTAAATGTTTCTATGGATACCGTTCGTAGAGACCTTGTTGAGTTAGATAAACAAAAACTTCTAAAAAAAGTTCATGGCGGTGCAGTTTCTAATGGTTTCAATATTCATACCGATCAAAATCGTGAAATCTACGAATACGAAAACAAATCTATTATTGCGAAAAAAGGTATTTCTTTATTGAATACTGGCGACGTTGTGCTTATAACGGGTGGGTCTACAAATTTAGAATTGGCGAAATTATTACCCAAAAAGATGAATCTTACATTCTTTACTCCAAGCTTACCAATGGCGGTAGAATTGCTTAATAATTCTTCAATGCAAAGCGAAGTACATTTAATTGGTGGTAAACTGTCTAAAGGATCGCAGCTGGCTACCGGGGGAAGTTCTATCAATACTTTAGCTGAAATTACTGCAGATATCTGTTTTTTGGGAACCGGCTATATGGATCTGGAAAAAGGAATTACCGAAATTGACTGGGAAATCGCACAGATGAAGAAAGCGATGGTTAATTCATCTAAAAAGATCGTTTCATTAAGTATTTCGAAAAAGCTAAATACAGTAAATAGATATAAAATATGTGATCTTACCCAGGTAGATACGTTGGTAACCGAATTGGATCCTACTGAAAAATCACTTCAAAAATATCAAAAAGCAGGTTTAAAATTACTCTAAACTAAAAATCAAATTTCGATATTATTTGAGTTCTTTTTTATAATTAACAAGAACATTTCTTACGCTACCATGTTTTAGTAATAAGTCTCTAGCTTCAGATTGGGCAACTTGTAGTTCTTCCATAATCATTTGGGTACCACGGCCAACCAATTTTTTATTTGAAAGTTGCATATCTACCATTCGGTTGCCTTTTACTCGTCCCAATTTTATCATCACGCTGGTAGAAATCATGTTTAAAACCATCTTCTGTGCGGTACCTGCTTTCATTCTTGTACTACCGGTAACAAATTCAGGTCCCGTAACTACTTCTACAGGAAATTCTGAAGCTTCGCCTAAAGGGCTTCCACTGCTACATGCGACACATCCCGTTGAAATTCCATGTTTTCTGGCTTCATTTATTCCACCAATTACATAAGGTGTAGTTCCTGAAGCTGCAATACCAACTAAAGTATCATTTGATGAAATTTTATGCTTTTCAAGATCTTTCCACGCCTGATTGGTATCATCTTCGGCATTTTCAACAGCATTTCTTAGGGCTGTATCTCCACCTGCGATCAAACCAATAACCATATCTGCCGTCACCCCAAATGTTGGCGGACATTCTGATGCATCTAAAACACCTAATCTACCGCTAGTACCTGCGCCAATATAAAATAACCGTCCTCCTTTTTGCATATTTTCGACAATTACATTTACCAAGGCTTCAATGGCGGGTAATTGCTTTTGTACATTTTCAGCAATCGTTTGATCTTCTTTATTAATGTTTGACAGCAAATCTGCTGTACTCATCTTTTCAAGATCGTTATATTTCGACTGCTTTTCGGTATCGGGTTTTTTACTTTCCATTTGCTAAAATTACATCCTGCAAGTTCTAATTATTTTTCAATTGTAGAAAATCTATTTTGTAGTATTCCAATCTACATTTGGTGTTGTATAGAAATTTACATCTAAATTAAATAATCTTTTGCCATGCAATCCTAGTCGTTTAGTAAATTCAGTATAATTCTTTTTTTCAGGAGCTGTCCAACCTACTTCAGCAACAGCAATACTTCTTGGCCAAAGGCGATCGTCTGCCGTTGCAGCATTATGTACAAGTTCGGTCCATAATGCACCTTCTACTCCAATTGCTTTTCGATTTTCAGAAATAAAACTATATACATTTTCTAGAGAAACACCGTCTTTTTTGCACCAGCTATAGGTATTTGGTTGATCGGGAACATTGCCATGATCTAGGTAAAAGTTTTTGCAAATAGATTCGATTACCCGAGTATCAACAACACTCTCTGTAGTGCCTGTCCAACGCTGACTAATAAACGATACGTCTACTTGAGCCTGAGTTACTTCTTCCCAACCAATAGTCGTTTTCCCATTTAAGCGAACAAGTTTTTCTGCCTTTATAACGAAATCTTTATAATGTTTATCCTCAATCTCATCGCCTCCTATATGAAGATAAGGGGCTTCAGTAATTTCAGCAAGTTCGGCAATAACATCAGCAATAAATTCGTAAACCAACGGTTTTTCCATGCAAAACTTGCTCCAGCCAACTTCAGTACCGTTGTAGGCTTCAGGTGGCGTTGCACGTTTTGGATCTAAATTTTCAAAATTCTCACAATTTAGTTCAGGATAACTTTGTAAAGCTGCATAAGTATGTCCCGGCATATCAATTTCAGGAATAATCATCACGTTTCTCTCTTTGGCATAAGCCTGCAATTCTTTAAATTCAGCCTGAGTTAAAAAACCAGATTGGCCGTCATTTATAGCCGACTTTCCTCCTATTTCAGTTAATTTTGGCCATTTTTTAATCTCTATTCTCCAGCCTTGATCGTCGCTCAAATGTAAATGAAGACGATTTAATTTATATAAAGCCATTCGATCGATATGCTTTTTTAAGTACTCTAAACCAAAAAAGCTGCGTGCCATATCGATCATGGTACCGCGCCATTGATAGTAAGGTTTATCCTGAATATTTACCGTAGGAATCGTAAATGCTGACGTTATATTACCACTTTCTACTTCAGCTGGAAATAGCTGTCGTAGGGTTATAATTCCGTAGAAAAGTCCGCTATTCTCTGCCGCTATAATTTCTATTTTTTCTGAAGTGATTTTAAGTTGGTATCCTTCTGTACTTAATTTTGAGGCAAGATTTTTATCAATTTTTAAAGAAACATGAGCCTCTTCTTCTGAAGTTTTTTGCAGTTCACTGCCAGTTGTTTTCAGTAAATCTTCTAATCGAGCTAAGTTTTTATCAGCTTCAGGATTAGAATAGTAATTTATTATAGAAGAAAACTGAAACTCCCCATCGGTCCATTCAATTTTATTAGGCTTTGGGATAATTGCCGGTTTATCCTGAGCATTAAGATTGAATATCATTGAAAAAACAACTACAACCGAAAAGAAAAAAAGCTTCATCAATTAAATTTTATCTTATTTTATGTCCTTTTACTGCAAAGAAAAGAATATATAAGTAACAAGGGATCACTACCCAATATGCTTGCTGAAGACCAATACTATCTGCCAAAGATCCATAAGCCAAAGGTACAATAGCTCCCCCAGCAATCGCCATAATTAAAAATGAAGATGCTATTTTGGTAAATCTTCCTAAACCATCTAAAGCCAAAGGCCAGATTGCAGGAAAAACAACCGCATTTGCTAAACCAAGCATAGATATGCAAACTACCGATACAAAACCGTCGCTAAAAATTGCGGCAAGACCTAAAACGATTCCTAAAATTGCTGAAATTTGAAGGGCTTTTGCCTGACTTATAAATTTAGGAATAGTTACCGTACCAATTAGATATCCAACAATCATTGCAATCAGCGTATACGATGTAAAATTCTTAGCCACTTCAGTAGCAATTCCCTGTCCATCTTTAGCATATGTAATTACCGTATCACCAGCAATAACCTCAACACCAACATATAAAAACATAGCAAGAGCACCTAAAAGCAAATTAGGAAATTGCAAAACACTCGTTTTGTCTTTATTTGCTGCGGCTAAAGTTTCGTCTTCTTTATCGGTTTCAATTTCTGGTAAAGAGGAAAAATAAATTAGCACTGCCAGACCAACCAAAACAATTGCCATTACAATATAAGGCATTTCTACTCTAGATGAAAGAAGATCTAATTCGGCCTCACGAGCAGCACCACTTAGTTGACTTAATCGCGCTTCTACCTGATCCATGTTTTTAAGAAGGATCGCACCTAAGGTTAATGGCGCAAGCGCACCAGCAACCTTATTGCAAATTCCCATAATACTAATACGTTTCGCTGCACTTTCTATAGGTCCTAAAACCGTAATATATGGATTTGCTGCAGATTGTAATAGTGCTAATCCTGTTCCCTGTACAAACAATCCTGTAAGAAATAAAGCATAAGTTCTAGATGCTGCGGCCGGAATAAAAATTAATGCGCCAACCGCCATCACCACTAAACCTAAACTCATCCCTTTTTTAAATCCTGTTTTTTCTAAAACCTTAGCTGAAGGAATAGCCATTACGAAATATGAAATATAAGAGGCAAAAGCCACAAAGAACGATTGGAAGTTATTAAGATCGTTTGCTGTTTTTAAATACGGAATCAGCACTGAGTTTAACCAGGTTACAAAACCAAAGATGAAAAATAAGACCCCAATGATGATGATCGATCTGCTTGTTCCGGAAGTATTCGAGTTATTGCTCATAATATTTATTTACTCGTGTTTTAAATTAGCATTTTGAAAAAGCTTAAATTCAAATCTTAGAATTTTACAGAAAAGCTTCTTTACAAAAAAAAGAAACTTTTTTATGAAACTTAAACACTTTATTAACTTTTTTTATAATTAACAATAACATTATTTAATTTTTTAATTAGAATTATTAAATAGGTCATCTCATTCATCATATTTTTAAAGAGCTATTTAAAGTTTCTATCAGGTATTTGAAATACACTATATTTGCAGCCCAAAAATTTTATAATTATACTGCGGAAAACTAATTTTTCTTCGGAATTAAAAATAAAATAGAATTTTGAGAAGTTGCTAAGAATTAAAAAATTAGCATTAAAATTGAAATAATTGAGGATAGTTCCTTAATAAACCTTGTAAAAGGTATAAACCAATTAACGTTCACAATTGCATGAAACACATACGTAACTTTTGTATCATCGCCCATATCGATCATGGTAAAAGTACACTAGCAGATAGACTTTTAGACTTTACAGGATCGGTAACAGAAAGAGAAAAGCAAGCACAGCTTTTGGATAGTATGGATTTGGAGCGGGAGCGTGGTATCACTATTAAAAGTCATGCAATCCAAATGGATTATGTTCACGAAGGTGAGCAATATACACTTAACCTTATCGACACCCCGGGACACGTAGATTTTTCTTACGAAGTTTCTAGATCTATCGCAGCCTGTGAAGGTGCTTTATTGGTTGTTGATGCTGCACAAAGCATACAGGCACAAACAATTTCTAACTTGTACCTGGCTTTAGAGAATGATTTAGAAATTATTCCCGTTTTAAATAAAGTAGATTTACCTAGTGCGAATCCAGAAGAAGTAACCGACGATATTGTAGATCTTTTAGGTTGCAATCGTGAAGAAGTAATTCCTGCAAGTGCAAAAACAGGTATTGGGATCGAAGAAATTTTGCATGCCATTATCACGAGAATTCCTGCACCAAGTGGCAAAGTTGATGCGCCGCTTAGAGCATTGATATTTGACTCTGTTTACAATCCGTTTCGTGGTGTAGAGACTTTTTTTAGAGTTATAAACGGAAGTATCAAAAAAGGACAGCACATTAAATTTGTCGCTACAGGCAAGGATTATTCAGCCGATGAGGTAGGAACGCTCAAATTAATTCAGCATCCAAAACAGGAAATCAAAACCGGCGATGTTGGGTATTTGATTACCGGTATAAAAGACGCAAGAGAAGTAAAAGTAGGGGATACCATTACCGATGCTAAAAATCCAACTACAGAAGCTGTTGCCGGTTTCGAAGATGTAAAACCAATGGTTTTTGCAGGGATTTATCCAGTAGATACCGAGGAATACGAAGAGCTTAGAGCTTCTATGGAAAAACTTCAGCTTAATGATGCTTCACTAACTTTCGTGCCAGAAAGCTCTGCAGCACTAGGTTTTGGTTTTAGATGTGGATTCCTAGGAATGCTCCATCTAGAAATAATTCAGGAGCGATTAGAGCGAGAGTTTAACATGACGGTTATTACTACGGTACCTAACGTGTCTTACTATGCTTATACCAATAAAAATCCTGATGAACTTATTTTAGTAAATAATCCATCAGATTTACCAGAGCCTTCAACCTTAAATAGGGTAGAAGAGCCTTTTATAAAAGCTACTATAATCACTAAAGCCGACTATGTAGGGAATGTAATGTCCCTGTGTATCGAGAAAAGAGGGGAAATTACTAATCAAACATATTTAACTACAGAGCGTGTTGAACTTTCTTTTGATATGCCGTTAGCTGAAATTGTTTTTGATTTTTACGATCGTCTAAAAACAGTTTCTCGTGGCTATGCTTCTTTTGATTATTCTCCTATTGGAATGCGCGCTTCTAAACTTGTTAAAGTAGATGTTTTACTTAATGCAAATAAAGTGGATGCACTTTCAGCCTTACTGCACCAAGACAATGCGTACGATATTGGTAAGAAAATGTGTGAAAAGCTGAAAGAATTAATACCAAGACAACAATTTGATATTCCTATACAGGCAGCGATCGGTGCTAAAATTATAGCCAGAGAGACCGTAAAAGCTCTTAGAAAGGATGTAACTGCTAAATGTTATGGTGGAGATATCTCCCGTAAGAGAAAGCTCTTAGAAAAGCAGAAAAAGGGTAAAAAACGTATGCGACAAGTAGGAAATGTAGAAATTCCTCAGGAAGCGTTTATGGCCGTTTTAAAACTAAACGATTAAGAAATTAAACCAATTATAAAAAAGCCTCATAGTTTTAGCTATGGGGCTTTTTAGTTTTAGAAAAGTTAGAAAATAATCGGCTTCGTTTTATGCTCCTGTATGGATTTCTACGGAAGATGTCTCTCATTTCTTATTGACTTCTCAATTTCTTAAATTTGTGAAAATTGCTTCATTTTTGATTAAAATCGACTTAAATTGAAGTAAAACTGATTAAAAACCAGAAAAAGAAGGATAAAATGGCCGGACACAGTAAATGGGCAAATATAAAACATCGCAAAGGTGCACAGGATAAAAAACGTGCAAAACAATTTACCCGAGCAATTAAAGAAATTAGTGTTGCAGTTAAAGAAGGAGGAGGACCAGATCCCGAATCTAACCCAGGCTTGCGAAATGCTATAAGCAATGCTAAAGGTGTAAATATGCCAAAAGATACCATCGCCAGAGCTATTAAAAAGGCGAGTGGGGCAGATGCAGACAATTATGAGCTGGTTACTTTTGAGGGGTATGGGCCTAATGGTATTGCCATATTCGTAGAATGTACCACCGATAATACCAACCGTACCGTATCTTCTGTACGATCTATATTCTCTAAAAATGGTGGTAGTTTAGGTACAAATGGTTCATTAGAATTCTTATTCGATAAAAAAGGAGTTTTTGTTCTCGAAAAGGAAAAAATTGAAAGGAACCTTGAAGAATTTGAACTTGAACTTATTGAAGGTGGCGCTACTAAAATTGAAAAAGAAGAGGACCTTATCACTGTTTATACCGATTTTCCAGATTTTGGTCTTATGTCTTCAAAATTAGAAGAGCTAGAAATCGAAACTAGATCTTCTGAAGTTCAGAGAATTCCTTTAAATACTATAGAACTGCCAGTTGAAGACGCTAAAAAAATTCTTAACCTAATTGAAAAATTTGAAGACGATGACGATGTACAAAATGTATATCATAATCTAGAAATCACCGACGAGCTGATTGATGCTATGGAGGAGGATTAATTCAGACAAAATATACTATTAAAAAAGCCCAATTTCAAATCATGAAATTGGGCTTTTTTACGATATAAACTTTATTTAATTCTCGCCTTCTTCCGTTTTTGTTCTGGTATCTTCAGCATCACCAGTATTAGAATCTTCCTCAACTTCCATCTGCTTTCCTAAATACACAAGTTTAAAATCTTCCTCTATTTCTACTTCTTTACTATTGGAAGGAATGATACTTAAATTCCCTTCTACATTTTTAACGAAAAGGGGAATTATATCTGGATCGGTCTTAGAAATTTCAATTAATCCCTCGTAATGTTCTTTAGAATTTAAAGTAATTTCGTGAATTTGTGAATATTTTCGTGCAAGATTGGTTAGTTTCACATAATCATCGGTTTGAGAAAATAATCCTTCTTTAGGATTATTTTCTGGATCAGACATTTCTTCCGGAGAGACCACTCTAAAGGATCCATTTTCACCAAAATGCTTTCTAAATTTATTGATAGCGTTCTTATTGATTTCGCTATTACTGGTCATCGCCATTAAATAACCAATATCATTAAGTTCTATATTATTAATTAAATCTTCAGAATATACATTTTCTTCAATAGCATCTAGCCCCATACTTTTTGCTTTTCTGATATTCATCCCGTTATTATCTACCAAAACAACATGCCTGCCGTTATCTTCCATGTATTTACCAATGATTCTGGAAAATGAAGATGCTCCGATAATAAGAATACCTTCAGAATTCTTTAAAAATACACCTACTAACTGAGCAAATAAACGTGCAGTTGTGGCATTTAAAAGCACTGTTCCCAGCACAATCATAAATACTAGCGGAGTAATATATTCTGCGCCTTCTACGCCTTGTCTTTGCAATTCGATACCAAATAAAGAGGCGATACCTGCAGCAACTATACCTCTTGGCCCAACCCAGCTTATAAAAAGCTTTTCATTAAATTTTAGTGAAGAGTTTATACTACTAATAAATACTCCTAGAGGCCGCACAACAAATACGATTACAGCAAATAACCAAATAGCTTTACTAGTAAAAATTAAATATAAATCATCCATATTTATATTTGCGGCCAACAAAATAAATAGTATTGAAATTAAAAGAACGCTTAAAGATTCTTTGAAATATAAGAGTTCTTTTAAGTTTGGAAGATCGATATTTCCCATCACCATTCCCATCACTACCACGGCTAAAAGTCCGCTTTCATGAGCAAATTGATCTGAAAGTACAAATACACCTAGAACGGCCGCCAGTGTAAGTACGTTTAATAAATAATGCGGAATTATATTTTTCTTGATACTATAGGCCAATGCATGGGCAAAAGTGAAACCAAATGTAAATCCAAAAAGCACAATCTTACCAAATTCTAATAGTACCGTGGAAGTATATTCTTTCCCTTTCCCGGCACTAATAAATTCGAAAACCAAAACGGCAACCAGTGCACCAATAGGATCAATAAGAATTCCTTCCCACTTAAGGATTATGGATACATCCTTTTTTAACGGAATATTCCTAAGGATAGGCGTAATTACCGTAGGCCCTGTAACAATAATCAAAGAAGCAAACAAGAACGAGATTTGCCAGCTTAGATCAAAAATATAGTGTGCTGCTATACCTGCGCCTATAAAAGTTACAATTACGGCAATGGTAATTAGCTTTACTATTACAAAACCAACATTTAATATTTCACCTTTTTTCAGCGTTAATCCTCCTTCAAAAAGAATTACGCCTATGGCCAGAGACACAAAATAGAACAAACTTTCTCCTGGGAATAAACCAGATTCTCCATTCCAAATGGGTTCTATAAGTTTGTTTCCGTTCTCTGTGAACAAGGTTGCAATCGGCCCTACGCTTAGCCCGATTAATATTAAAGGCAGGATTGCAGGAATTTTAAATTTCCACGCCACCCACTGTGCCAATATTCCTAATATGATGATACCTGCTAATTCTAACATTAATCTTTTGGATTTAATTTAAAAGCTAAAAATATTAAAAATAGTTTAGTTTGCTCACAAGCTCTTCTTAAACTGACTTTATTTCTAATCATGATGTTAAATGACATCAATTGACGGTATTTAATATACGGATTTAATAATTTGCGATATATAGCTTAAATTTGATTTTTTATGAAATTATATCCTATCGAAGCAGGAAACTTTAAACTAGACGGTGGCGCTATGTTTGGCGTGGTGCCAAAGAGTTTATGGCAGCGAACAAATCCTGCAGATAGCAATAACATGATCGATATTGGTGCTCGCAGCCTTTTGATCGAAGATGGTGATAAATTAATTTTAATCGACACCGGACTAGGCGATAAACAAAGCGAAAAATTTTTTAGCTTTTATTATCCCTGGGGAGATGATTCTATTGATAAATCATTAGAGAAATATGGTTTTCATCGTGA